>DNHM01000321.1 GCA_003485885.1 Acidimicrobiaceae bacterium | reverse complement strand
AATGACAATGGCAACGACTGCGCCCGTATCAGCTCGGCCGTATACGGTGCGAGAGATGAAGTTTCGCGTCGGGCACTGCAGGAGTCACCATGGCTGAATGGTCCAACTGGTCAGGGCGCCAGACAGATTCACCGGTGGCGATCGTGGCCCCAACCTCTGAGTCCGACATCGTCGAGGCCGTAGCCGCTGCCGCCATCACCGAGATGCCGGTGCGAGCTGTTGGCGCATCACACTCCCACTCCCGTATCGCAGCCACCAACGGCATGCTGCTCACGCTCGACGGTTGGCAAGGCATCGAAGCCGTCGACACCGAAGCCCAGACCGCTCGTATCCGCTCGGGCACTCGTATCTTTCAACTGGGCGAACCGCTGCTCGAACATGGCTTGGCGATCCGTAACCAGGGCGACATCGATCGTCAAAGCGTGGCAGGAGCGACCAGCACCGGCACACATGGCACCGGCCCCTCGCTACAGAACCTGTCCGCCTCGGTTGAGGGCGCTCGCATCGTGTTGGCGTCTGGCGACGTCGTGGACTGCTCCCCCGCTGCCACGCCCGAACTCTTCGAGATCGTGCGGCATTCGTTGGGTGCCGTCGGCCTGATCACCGAACTCACGCTCGCCTTGCGGCCTGCCTATCGCCTGCACGAGACGTTGTGGAAGGAAGACCCGGCGTCCGTATTCAGTCGGATCGACGAACTCGTTGCGGCGACTCGTCACTTCGAGTTCTTCTGGATGCCACAGACCGACGCCTGTGCGTGTAAGTCGCTCGCTGAAACCGACGACGCTATCGATGAGCTCGCTGACCGCAAGCTTGAGCGAATCGGTTGGAGCCACGATGTGATTTCGTCGACCCGCGACGATCTCCATACCGAGATGGAGTACTCGGTGCCGGCCCACGTAGGTCCTGCGTGTTTCAACGAGGTCCGAGAGATGATTTTGCGCGACTTCCCCGATCTGCAGTGGCCCCTGGAATACCGCACGGTGGCTTCCGACGATATGTGGATCAGCGCAGCAGCTGGGCGGGAGACAGTCACGATCTCGGCACATCAGGACATTACCCTCGACGACCGGCCCCTATTCGAAGCCTGTGAAGAGATCTTTCGCCGTTACGACGGCCGCCCTCATTGGGGCAAACAGCACTACCAGACCGGACAGGAACTCGCCGCGTTGTACCCCCGGTATGGCGACTGGTGGCGGGTACGCGACGAACACGATCCCGACAGGATCTTCGTGACCGACTATCTATCGAGTCTGCGGCCCTAAGACCGAGACTCGCAGGAGGCTGGTTCTAGGGCATAAGTGCGTGCACCGGCAGAGCAACCACGCCCGATGCACCGAGCGTGCGCAGATCAGCCAGGTGCGACCACATCTCTGAGGTCTTGACCACAACATGCACCGCCACAAGGTCTTCATGTCCGTCGAGCGGGAGCACCGTGGGTGACTCCAGGCCTTCGAAGGCCTGGCCCAGGTTGCCGACCTGGTCGGTAGGTAGATGGAAGATCAGGTACTGCGCCTTGCGGCCTTCGACCGCTGCCTGGATTCGTTCGGTCATCCATTCGATGTCGGCTGCGACAGCGGGGTTCCACGCCAGGATCGCCTGGCATTTCGCCATGACTTCGAGCGTGTGCAGATTGTTGAGCGCCAAGCTGTTGCCGGTCTGGCGGAGGTCCACGATCGCGTCGGCAAGACCGAGCGCGCAGACACCTTCGAGCGAACCACCCATGGCGACCACGCTGGCCTCGATAGAACGATCAGCTAACCATTGACGGGTTGTCTTCGGCAAGTGGGTCGCAATGGTCTTGCCAGCCAAGTCAGCTGGGGTCTCAAAACCGCTGTCGTCGCGACAAGCGATAACGAGGTCCGAGGAAGAGAAACCAAGCGGAATCGAGGGGTAGTCCGCTGCGCCGGCTTCGAGTGCGGTATCAGTGGAGATAAACGCGGCTGCGATTCGGCCGGCATGGAGCCATGCTGCTGCATCTCGGGGCCGCATCTCAAGGAAACGAATACGTGAATCCGGATCGACCGTGGATGCACCCCCGCCCGTCCGGGCATTGATGCCAGCATGTGCCATCAGGTCAACTGCGCCCTCGCGTAGCCGGCCCTTCGATGGGATGGCGATGATGATGTCTTTCATCGTCGACCCTCCAGAACCTGCAACACATCGGCGAACGCTACGTCGGCGGTGACCAGTCCGACCATCATGTGGTACAGCAGATCGGCGCACTCTTCAGCGGTGCGATCTTTGGCGATCGCTGGCCGGGCAAGTTCCAGGGTGAGTTCATGAGCCTCTTCAACAATTTTGCGTTGCAGAAGTTCAGTATTGTTCAGGAGCCGTGCCGAATACGAGTCTTCGGGCGATGCTCCCTTTCTGGCCACAATCGTGGCTTCCAGCTCTACCAGGGTGTCATGCACCGGCAAAGCCTATCGTTGCAAGGCCAGTGAGAATCCCCCCGCAGTGGCACTCAGGCTTGTGCTGCGCTCGGGTTGGGAGATCGTTCTGAGTCAGGCGACTTTGGCTCAGATGGCGGCGAGGTCGTCATCTTCAACAGCGGGCGGTCAAGCAACCAACTGGCGGCCACAAGCGCGACCATTACACAACCAGCCATGAGCCATGCCGGGCCGGCCCCCCACGCATCAAAAACGACCGGCGCGGAAAAGGCTCCTATCGCCGAGGCGGCAGAACCAGCAGCTTCGGCTAGGCCTTGGGCCGAAGCAGCGTCGCTATCGGCGGTCACGTCGGCGATCCCCGCTTGTGTTGCCGGGTTGAGCGCTGCCTCCATTATTCCGTGAATCCCCGCGACGACCAGGATCACCCACAGGAATGGGGTGTAGCCGTAGGTCATCATCAGCACCGCGCTGATCAGTGCCGGAAGCACCGACATCCACCGCGCACCGAAGCGATCGGTGAGCCTGCCCGCAGGCCTAGCAACGATCAGCATCGGCAGCGCAAACGCAGTTAGGGACAGGGCAATCACCCGAGTCGAGGCGCCGAGATCGTCGAGATGGACGGCCCACAGGGGCTCGAAGACGCCGATTGAGTAGCGGAATGAGATGACGACCAGGACAGCAGCGATCACCCGCCGGTCGACCAGCATCCGTCGTAGAACTCGTCGATCGGCGATCGTGATTTCGGCGTCGCGAGGAGCTTCGGGCATCTCGATGCGTGCGATGGCGACAATCGACAGCAACGTCAGGCCGCCAAAGACGGCGAACGGCAGCCGAACGTCGGCCAGATCGGTGAGCACCGCACCGATCGGAGGGCCAAACACAAACCCTGAGAGGTAGGCGGCGTAGAACGTGCCGAGCCGTTCCCCCTGATTATCGGTGGAGGTAAGCACGATGGCTCGTCGAGCCGGTGGCACAAGCACACCAACGCCAGCTCCAAGTGCCGATCGGGCGGCTACGAACTGCCACAGTTCGGTGGCCACACTAAACCAGAGCAGGCCGACGCCGGCAGCCACCACCCCCAGGCGGAGCAACAAGGCTGCGTGCCCTCGGTCAGCGAAGCGGGCCAGCCACAGTTGAGCAACGAGTGCTGCAATAAAGGACGACCCGGCAATCAGTCCGAGTCCCTGTGTCGACAGGCCGTAACGATCCTCGAGCTCCGCCAATAAGGCGAACACCGAGCTCACACCGGCCATAGTCACTGCAGCCGTGAGATACAGCCCTCGTAATCCACGCATCGTGTCAAAGTCTCACACATCTGAGCGCGAAATCGCACCTCGGATCTCGTCGAGGTCGCGCAGCCCAGAGCTCAGAATCCAGGTCTAGGTTGCGGATGCTGGACCTGTGGCGTGTTCGACCGACTAGGTTCTGTGGATGCCCAACGTTGATCAGAACCTGCTGAGCCAGATCGAATACCGCAATATCGGACCGACCCGTGGCGGACGCGTCGTTGCTGTGGCGGCAGATCCCACCGACCAAGCCACCTTCTACTTCGGAGCGTGCGCTGGTGGCGTGTGGAAGTCCGATGATGCTGGACAGTACTGGGAGAACATCAGCGACGGCTTCTTCAAGACTGCCTCAGTCGGAGCACTTGCGGTTGCGCCTTCAGATGGCAACGTCATCTATGCCGGTATGGGCGAAGCGACCATTCGTATCGACGTCACCCACGGTGACGGCGTGTACAAGTCGACCGATGCCGGCCGCACATGGCAACACATGGGTCTGGTCGAGACCCGCCATATCGGCGAGATCGTGGTGCACCCCACGGATCCCGACACGGTCTATGTGGCAGCTCTGGGCCACTCGGCCAAGGACAATCCTGAGCGTGGCTTGTACCGCTCGACCAACGGTGGCGAGGACTGGGAACTTGTCCTCCATGTGAGCGCCCGAGCTGGTGCGATCGATGTCACCCTCGACCCGCACAATCCTCGCATCCTTCTTGCCACGACCTGGCAGGCCCGACGCAACTTCTGGTCGATCAACTCCGGCGGCCCCGACTGCGGTATCTGGCGCTCGAAAGATGGCGGTGACACCTGGACCGACATCAGCACCAACAAGGGTCTGCCCGACGGCACGCTCGGCAAAATCGGCGTGACCTTGTCCCCTGCCAAGGCTGGCCGGGCGTGGGCGCTCGTCGAGGCTGAGTTCCGCAAGCGTGGCCTGTACCGCACCGACGACTACGGCGACACCTGGGAGAAGGTCAGCTCGAACCCTGACCTGGCATGGCGCCCCTGGTACTACATGCACGTGATCGCCCATCCGACCGACGAGAACCAGGTGTTCATCATGAACGCCAACGCGTGGAAGTCGATCGACGGCGGCAAGAACTTCGAACAATTCCACACCCCACACGGCGACAACCACGCACTGTGGATTGACCCGGCCAACCCGCGGCGCATGATCGGTAGCGACGACGGTGGCGCCTGGGTGTCTATGAACGCTGGCGACTCGTGGTCAACGATCTACAACCAGCTCACCGCGCAGTTCTACCACGTGGCCGTCGACGACCAGTACCCATACATGGTCTACGGCAGCCAGCAAGACAACTCGTCGATTGCTGTGCCGAGCGCGACCTTCAAGGGCGCTATCAACTGGGCGGATTGTTATCCCCCCGGCACCGCCGAGAGCGGCTACGTCGCCCCGAAACCTGGCGACCCCAACATCGTGTTTGTGGGCGCTATCGGCAGCTCACCTGGTGCTGGCGATGCACTGCAGCGATATGACCACAAGACCAAACAAATCCAGCTGGTCAGCGTGTGGCCCGAGGCCTATCACGACGGCAACACCAGCGAAGTACGTTTCCAGTGGACCTACCCCATCGTGTTCTCGCCACAAGACAACAAGACGTTGTACGCGTGTGGCAACAAGGTGTTCAAGACCACCAACGAGGGCCATAGCTGGGAACCGATCAGCCCTGATCTGACTCGGGCCGATCCCAAGACCATGGGTGTCTCCGGACCACTCACCATGGACACCGCTGGCGCCGAAATGTACGCCACGATCTTCTCGTTCATCGCGTCAAAACATCGTCCCGGTGTGCTCATGGCTGGTTCCGACGATGGCCTCGTGCACGTGAGCATGAACGACGGCAAGACATGGAAAGACGTCACCCCGAGGGGTATGAAGAAGTGGTCACAGGTCACCATGCTGGCCGAGTCTGAGCACAACAAAGGCACCGTGTACATGTCGGTGGCCCGCCACAAAGAGGGCGACTATGCGCCCTACATCTACAAGACCACCGACTGGGGCAAGACCTGGAAGAAGATCACCACTGGTCTGCCCAAAGATGACTTCGTCCGGGTCGTACGTGAAGATCCGAATCGTGCTGGGCTGCTGTACGCAGGTACTGAACTCGGCCTGTACTGCTCGTTCGACGACGGCGCCAAGTGGCAGTCGTTGCAGGCCAACCTGCCGGTGTGCCCGGTGTATGACCTGATCATCAAGGACACCGACATGGTGGTCGCCACCCATGGTCGTTCGTTCTGGATTCTCGACGACCTGACCCAGATCCATCAGATTCACGACGATCTGGGCAAGGCCAAGAACTTCCTGTTCGCCCCACGCGACACCGTTCGTGCTCCTGACCACCTGTTCGCAGGATTCTGGGGTGATCTTGGCGGCAAGAGTTACCACGTAACGATTGGTCAGAACGCGACGTTCTACCTCGAAGAAGACGAACAAGGTCGCAAGACTAAACGAGTCATCGACGCTGGCGACGACCTGCCCCGAGGAGCACGCTTCACGTACCTGCTGGACCAAGCGGCACTCGACGCAGCACCTGGTGGCGAGGCGGTCCTCACCATCCTCGACGACAAGGGCAACGAGATCGACTCATTCTCAAGCGTCATGCCCGAGGACAAGAAGGATCGCTTCGGTCAGTACATCAGTGCGAACGCTGGCATGAACAGCTTCTGGTGGTCGATGCATCATGCGTGCGGCCCCAAGATAGTCGACACCGATTTCCATCAACGACCAGCCGGGCCACTTGCGTTGCCCGGTGCCTATACCGCTCGTTTGACGGTCGGCGATTTGTCCATGGAACAGGGTTTCAACCTGGTCAAAGACCCGCGGGTCAAGACCAGCCAACGCGACCTGAAAGCACAGCTCGATCTCATGCTCGGGGTACAGAACAAACTCAGCGAGATCGTCGAGGCGGTCAACACCAGCCGGGGTGTGAAGAAGCGCATGGCTGATTGGACCGGGCGTCTGACGGGCAATGCGGACGCCGAGAAGGTGACCGCTGCGATGACTCGCCTTGAGAAGAAGCTCGACAAGGTCGAAGCTGCATTGGTGCAGAAAGAATTCACCTCGTTCGGTGATGCGCTGAACTACCGCGAGATGTTGTTCGAAAAGATCAACGGTCTTCCGCCGGTCATCCGCAGTGCTGACGCCAAACCAACCCAGCAGTCCTACGACGTGTTCGAGAAACTGTCAGGGCAGGCCGATATACAGCTCGCAGCCATGCAAGCGCTCGTAGATGGTGACCTCGCCAAGATCAACAACCAGTTGTCCGAACTCGGCGTCGAGATCATCGGCGGCTGACCCAATTACCCGCGACGCAAACGTCTTTGGACGGGGCCTGCGGAAACTGTTCTAGGCCCCGTTCTGGACGCAGTCCAAAGCCATAACGCGTCGGGAGGGCCCTTGGACATCTTGGCAACGGTCGGCGTGTTGATCGCCGTCTATGTGTCATTCACGATTTCGGCATCAGCAGGCCTTGGTGGTTCGTTACTCATGGTGCCCACGCTTGCGCTCTTCCTTGGCACCAAGGAAGGCGTAGCTCTGGCTGCGTTGTTACTCGCCAGCAACAACATCATGAAGATCATTGCCTATCGAGAGACGCTGCCGTTTCGAAAGGCGGCTGGTATCGCGGTTTTGATTGTGATCGGCGCCGCCATTGGTTCCACGCTGCTCGTGAACGCGCCCGTGTGGGCGGTGACAATTGCGGTGTTGGCCATGTTTGCCACCACGATCATCACCGAAAAGCGCGAGATCAAGGCAGTCAGAAGCAAATTTGGGCCGTTCCTGGCGTTCGTGGCGGGTGCGTCGAGTGGTTTCTCAGGCACCTCTGGCCCGCTCAAGGGTGTCGCGATTCGCAACCTGGATCTGGATCGCCGCCACTTCGTTGGGGCGGCATCACTCGCGTCGTTCGCTGGCGACGCGGCCAAGACTGCAATCTTTGCCGAAGCCGATCTACTCGGACGCGACGCGTGGCTCACCTGTCTGGCTGCAATTCCGCTGATGGCACTTGGCACCTGGAGTGGATCCAAGCTCAACGAACGGCTGGGCGAACAGACCTTCGCCATCTTGTTCTGGACAGTCATGGCCGGCTACTCGATCCGTCTCGGCATCCTGCTCTTTTAATCCGCTCCGCTCTGGCCGGCGTTCGCCGGACATGGTTTCCCTTCAGCCGGTGCGACTCCTCCGTCGCCCCCTACCCGCTCGTCCCTCGCTCCTACCTGAGCGCGCACTCCCCTGGCGACCACACAGCTGGCCAGCGTTCGCCGGACATGGTTTCCCTTCAGCCGGTGCGACTCCTCCGTCGCCCCCTACCCGCTCGTCCCTCGCTCCTACCTGACCGCGCACTCCCCTGGGGACTACACACGACGACTCTTCACCCGGTGGGCTACGCCGTGAGGATTGAGGCGGTCGCAGTAGCGAGGGCTTGGCATCCGAGAACGATGTCGGCGTCTGTTGAGTCTTCGGCGAAGTCGTGGCTGATGCCGTTGATGCTGGGAATAAACAACATGGCACTCGGTATATGGCGAGCCGCAATCTGTGCATCGTGCGCGGCAGCGCTAGGCATCGAGACCCAAGCATCGGGAGCCGTAGCTTCACACGCCGCTTCGAGGTGGGAGCGCAGGCTGGGGTCCATGTGTGCAGGTTGGACTGCAGCACGGCGCAGTTCCGCGTGGACCTCGACCGGTCCCTCTGCGCTCATTTCGACTGCCAGATCTCGAATCGCCACTTCGAACCCGTCGAGGACCGTTTCGTCGGTGTCGCGATATTGCAGGCCGCACCATGCGGAGCCGGGAATGATGGACTCGCCGCCGGGATGCACCCCCAGGTTACCGATCGTCCACACGGTTGTTGGCCCGGCGAGTGCGCGCAGGCGTTCGTCGATGCGGACGCCGAACTTGAACATCGCCGCGGCTGCATCCTTGCGACGTGCCATCGGTGTCGTGCCGGCATGATTCTGTTCACCGGTAAAGGTGATCTGCATCGCCCGCAGACCAACGATCGATGTCACTACCCCCAAGAGTTTGCCCGTGTCTTCGAGATGCGGACCTTGTTCGATGTGTGCTTCGAGGTAACCGACATGGCGTTCGGGTTCATGCAAAGCCCGAGGTGTCGACGTGAGGCCCAGTCGTTCAAGCGCTGCCGCGATTGTTTCGCCGTCGGCATTCTGGAGTGCCAGATCTGCGTCGGAGAAATCACCGAAGAATGAGCGGCTTCCGATGAAGCTGCCATAGGTGCCTTCTTCGTCGGCCCACGAGACAACGTCGACCGCCAGGTGCTGCGTGGTCGGATCGTCGTGTAGCGCACGGGCAACTTCGATGCCGTACATGACACCCATGGCTCCATCGAGCCAGCCGCCCTCGGGTTGGGTGTCCGTGTGCGAACCAATGATCAGAGCCGGTCCTGGGTTGCGGGATCGCCCGTGGACACTGCCTACGCCATCGATGATGGCATCGAGGCCAGCCGCTTCCATCTGCTCGACAAGCCACTCCCGTGACTCCCAGTCGATGGGCGAATACGTGGGACGCACGACGCCGTTGTCTAACGCTCCAAACGTACGGAGCTTCCGCAAGCTGTTGAGTAGCCGTTGACCATCGATCTGCACCATGGCGCCACGTTATAGATCGCCAGCGGCACTGACCCTGTCAAACACGCCTGCAACAGATTACGTGCCGATGAACCCGTGTGTTTCGAGCGCTGCGATCTCTTCGTCGGTCCGGCCGATCGACTTCAAAATCTCGGCATTGTTATCGCCACGGGCAGTGAACCATTTAGCCATCTCGACCTCGGTCTTGCTGAAGTGCGCACCGGGTTTGGCCGCCTGAATGGTTCCCGCGGCTGGGTTCTGGAATGTCTGGATCGTGCCGTTATACACCGCTTGTGGATCGACGATCGCCTCTTCGGCCGACAGGATTGGACCACACGGGACCTGCTGCTCGATCAGTGCTTCGAGCGCCTCGCCCACTGTCAGTTCCAGAAACCGATTCGCAACGAGTGCTCCCATTGCGGCGTAGTTGTCACCTTCGCTCAAGGAGGCGAACCCTTCGTCAACGAGCCGTGGAATGGCGATCCGCATGACGCTGAAAGACGACGCCAGGATCAGGGTGGCGGTGATGCCGAACGCGAACACCTATGAGACCCAGAAGTTACGAACGTTTCAGTCGCTCTGAAGTTCCCTGACAGCCAATCCATGATCGGATCCTTCTGCTGCCACCGCTAGACAAGCACACATATGCGAAGCTGGGGCATGACGAATCTGGCGCCGATCGGCGAAGACCTACTCGAAGCGGCTCGGTCGCTGCAGGGCGAGACCATCGAGCTGCGACGCTCGATCCATGCCGAACCTGAGATCGGTCTGCAACTGCCAGAGACCCAGAAGAAGATTGTCGAGTCACTTACCGGGCTCGGGCTCGACATCACCCTTGGCCAATCGACCACATCGGTTGTTGCTGATCTCGATACCGGAAAACCCGGCCCCACCGTGTTACTGCGTGGCGACATGGACGCACTGCCGTTGCAAGAGGACTACGTGAGCGACTTCCAGTCGAAGGTCGACGGAGCAATGCATGCGTGCGGCCACGACTCACACGTGGCCATGCTGGCCAGCGCTGCTCGTCTGCTGTCGGAGAACAAGGACTCGTTCACCGGCAAGGTCCGGTTCATGTTCCAGCCCGGCGAAGAGGGTTACCACGGCGCCAAGTACATGATCGAAGAAGGTGTCCTCGACGGCGTCGACCGGGCGTTCGCTATCCACGTCGTTACCAACATGCCAAACGGGTTGCTCTCGACCAAGGGCGGGGCGCTACTAGCGAGCGCTGATCGTTTCGAGATCACGGTGCACGGCAAAGGCGGCCATGCATCGGCGCCGCACCATTGCATCGACCCGATCCCGCCGGCTGCTGCGATGGTTGGCGGCCTGCACAACATCGTGAGCCGCGACATCGACCCGTCGCAGTCAGCGGTGCTCACCGTTGCTCATATCGAAGCCGGCACAACCAACAACATCATCCCGGCATCGGCATTTCTCGAAGGCACCATTCGTACCTTCGACGAAGGCGTCCGGAGCAAGATTAAAGACGCTGTCAGCCGAGTCGCACATGGCACATCCCAGGCACATGGTTGCACTTGCACCAGCGAAGTCATCTCGGGGTACCCAGTGACCATCAACAACGAGGAACAAGCCCTGCTCACCAGCCGCGTCGCCAGCGCTCTTGTCGGTGCCGACGGCTTTCATATGGCCGAGGACCCTGCACTGGCTGCCGAAGACTTTAGTTATGTCCTCAACCAGGTACCAGGTGCCATGGCGATGATGGGCGTCTGCCCCGACGACGTCAGTCCGGCCGAGGCCGCACCCAACCATTCGAACTTCATGCGAGTAAACGAGTCAGCGTTCTATAACGGCGTTGGCCTCTATGCCGCCATGGCAATGGTCGGCTGAACCCATGCGGCTGAGCACACGAAATCCACGGAGACAACAATGACCAACCTCGCCCCCATCGGCGACGACCTGCTCGAAGCAGCTCGATCGCACCAAGACGCCACCATCGAACTTCGCCGTTCGATCCACGCCGACCCCGAACTCGGACTGCAGCTGCCCGAAACCCAGAAGAAGCTCCTTGAATCGTTAACGGGCCTTGGCCTCGATATCACCCTTGGTGAATCGACCACATCGGTCGTGGCCGATCTTGACACCGGCAGGCCCGGCCCCACCGTGCTACTACGCGGCGACATGGACGCACTCCCGTTACAGGAAGATCATGTCAGCGACTTCCAGTCACGACACGACGGCAAAATGCATGCCTGCGGCCACGATGCCCATGTGGCCATGCTGGCCAGCGCTGCCCAGTTGTTGTGCGAGAATAAGGACGAACTGACCGGCAAGGTTCGGTTCATGTTCCAGCCGGGCGAAGAGGGTTTCCACGGCGCCAAGTACATGATCGAAGAAGGTGTGCTCGACGGTGTCGACCGTGCGTTCGCCATCCATGTCAGCACCAACATTCGTAACGGCCTCATCACCACCCGTGGCGGGTCGATCATGGCGAGCGCCGATCGTTTCGAGATCACGGTGCACGGCCGCGGCGGCCATGCGTCCGCGCCCCAGAACTGTGTCGATCCGATCCCTGCAGCGGCAGCAACCGTGACCGCGCTGCACACCATGGTCGGCCGTAATGTCGATCCGATGCGATCAGGCCTCGTCACCGTGGCCCACATAGAGGCTGGTACGACAAACAACATCATCCCGCCGCATGCATTCATGGAAGGCACAATCCGGACTCTTGACGAGACCAGTCGTGCTGCCCTTGCCGAGGGTGTGGGCCGGGTCGCTCAAGGCACTGCCCTGTCGCATGGCTGCACGTGTACCCACGAGGTCATTCCTGGCTACCCCGTGACCATCAACGACCCTGAGCAGGCAACACTTGCCGGCCAGGTCACAAGCGCTCTTCTGGGCGCTGACAACTTTGTCGAAATGCCACGGGCTCGCATGGGGGCTGAAGACTTTAGTTATGTGCTGCAGCACGTGCCTGGTGCCATGGCGTTCCTTGGGGTCTGCCCCGATGACCAGGACCCCACCACGGCAGCACCGAATCACTCGAACTTGATGCGGGTGAACGAAAGTGGGCTGACCAATGGCGTTGCGTTGTACGCGGCCATGGCATTGGTTGGATAGTTGGGGTGACAGTCAGTCCTGAAGCGGGCCGTACTGACTCCAGCCATGGTCCAGCAGGA
>DNHM01000474.1 GCA_003485885.1 Acidimicrobiaceae bacterium | reverse complement strand
GACGCGTGTATGAGTTTCGTCCAAGGAAGCGATCTGGTTACCGGCCAAATACTCGTGGTCGACGGCGGCATGCTCATCAAAATCCCTCGGTAGCCACACCGCCCGCGCCACGATGTGAGAAGTGCTTGTTAGGCGGCGGTAACCGCTACCGGAATACCGTTTAGGGCGCAGTTGCCGGACAGCGCATCGAGTGCTTCGTCATCGGTGAGTGCATTGGAGTTGACTCCGGGTTTTGTCTTGGCCGTATGCATCTCGATGCCAGCCTCGTCGTAACCCCAACCATGCGGCAAACAGACAACGCCAGGCATGACTTCGTCGGTGACCTCCACCGGTGCGACAACCATTCCCACGCGAGACTGCACCTGTGCGGAACTGCCATCGACCAGGCCCAACCGGTCTGCGTCCGTCGGATGGATCTGCAACGTGCAGTCGGTCTTGCCCTTAATCAAGATGTTCAGGTTGTGCATCCATGAGTTGACCGTCTTGAGATGGCGACGGCCGATCAGCACCAACTGATCGTTCGCCACCCCGAGTTCCTGGAACGCTGCGTCGAGGCGAACCATGTCATCGATGATCGGTTGGGGCGCTAGCTCGACCGTGCCAGAGACGGTCTTGATCGCGTCGGGGAATCGAGGCACGAGCGGGCCGAAGTCGGCTCCACTTGGATACTCATCAATAAGCTTGCGCAGCGTCAACCCGTCAGGGTTCAGGCCGAACCCGTCACCGTGTTGTCCAACCCGAAGCCGAAAGTCAATGATCTGCTCGGCCCACTCCCATGCCGAGAGTGCATCGAGAATCTCGACCTTGTCCCTGCCATGGATCGGCGACGACTCTCGCCCGAGTTCCTGATCGACAATCTGCTCCATCATCATGTTGTGCACTACGACCGGGTCGGTATCGACCGGTTGGCCCTGGATCACGAGCGACAAGCGGCTTAGGATCTGCTCTTCGCTGAGGCCATCAGTCGCGAAGACTGCAGGTGAATACTTGGCGAACGACCGAATCATGCTGGCTTCGAAGGCGAAGTCATAGTGGCTGCGCTCAAGCGCCGACGTGGGCGGCAAGATCACGTGGGCGTGCCTTGCGGTTGCGGTGACATAGGGATCGACGACAACCAGCAGATCGAGTTCCTGCATCGCTTCGTTGATTCGCTCGGAGTTCGGAAAGGACCGAACCGGGTTACATGCCAACACGAAGAGGCCCTTAATTGCCCCTTCGCCGGGTGTGGTGATCTCTTCGGCCAACGTTGCGCATGGCAGTTCACCCTTCGCCTCGGGCCGGCCTGAAGCACGGCCTTCCCATCGACCGAGTTTGAATCCTCGGCCACCCGGAGCTGAGGGTGTCATGTTCTGGGTTGGCGCGCAGTTGAACATGATGCCGCCGGGTTTGTCCAGGTTGCCGGTCAGCACATTGAGTACATCGGTTGCCCAGCTGGCAATCGTTCCAAACTCGACGGTGTGTGCGCCCATGCGCCCATACACCGCTGCGGTCGGAGCAGCAGCCAATTCCCGGGCGATGCGACGGGTGGTTTCGGCAGGGATACCACAACGATCGGCAACCGCCTCGGCGGTATAGGTAGTAGCGGCATCACGTACCTGGTCGACACCGCTGACATGGGATTCGAGTCGACCGATATCCACAAGGCCTTCGTCGAAGAGGGTGTTGATGAGCGCCATCAGCCAATACGAATCGGTTCCTGGCACGATCGTGAGGTGCTCGGTGGCGTTCTCTGCCGTCTTGGTCCGACGGGGATCAACGACCACGAACGTGCCTCGTTCGCGCAGCGCCTCGAGTCGGCCGGGGAAGTCAGGAACAGTGAGCAGACTGCCGTTGGAGACGTAAGGATTTGCGCCCAACATCAACAGATAGTCGGTGCGGTCGATGTCTGGCAGTGGGAACATGTCTGGCCGGCCCCACATGAGCCCGGCGCTGACATGTTTGGGCATCTGGTCGACGGTGGATGCCGAGAAGATATTGGTGCTTCCTACTGCCGTCAGGACTGATCGGCCGTAGAGCAAACCACCCAAGTTGTGGACGTTTGGGTTGCCAAGCACTGTGCCGAGTGCCTGCCGTCCGTGTTTTTCGACAATGGGGCCGAGTCTTCGCTCGATCTCCGCAAACGCTTCGTCCCACGTTGCTTCCTGCCAGCCCTCGGCGGTTCGGATTCGGGGCGACGTAAGCCGGTCAGGGTCTTCGTGAAGCTGCTTGAGTGTGGACCCCTTGGGACAGATGAAACCCTTGGAGTATGGATCGTTCATGTCACCACGGATACGCACGACCTGATCACCCTTGGTGGTGATTTCGAGCCCGCAGCATGCTTCGCAGAGTGGGCAGGAACGGTAATGCGTCGTTGTGGTATCGGTGGCTTCAGTTCCCATGGCGCCACGGTATGCGACAACGCGTCTGGGCACGTACTTGAGGTCAATCGTCCTATCCACTCAGGGCCAGATCCAGCGACAAAGCGCACACCAGGATCCGTTCCCCGTCTGAGCTGCTACAACTACATATACAACGCTGATTTCAGGCGTCTTGCTCACCACTTCTGGGCCCTCAATCGAGACTGTCACACCCCCTTGTCATGATGTATCCATGACTCAGTTGTTTGACACCCACACCTATGAAGACCTCGAAGAGCACGGCGCTACCGTCCATGCACCCGATGCCGGTCGCCATCTCCGCAGCATGCCTGCTGGTGATGACATCCCGACTAGGACAACCCAATGGCGCCTTGATGTCCAGACCATCGAAGTCGGTCGTAAGGGCATCCAGGCAGCCCGCCAAGCGCTGCAAGATGCCGCACGCACTAGCGCTGGCCAGAAACCAGCCCGCAAGGCGGCCTAATCACCAACGGCCCACCCATCGACCGAACCTTGGGTGGCCTCGTCGACGACCAAGAAGTATTCCACTCCCTCTCCGGCTCCGGCTCCCTGTTCGGCTCCCTGTTCGGCTCCCTGTTCGGCTCATAGTGTCCTTCACTGTGCTGCTGGTCCTCGCTTCGTGCGCTTCCACCCAAACCGGCTTCGCTCCCGCCGAGTCCACCTTTGAGTCAGGTGGACTCCCCCGAGAGCCCAGCCTCCCAGGATCCAGTCACCCGGGAGCTAGCCACCCAGGATTTAGTCGCACCGGATCTAGTCGCACCGGACTCGACCCGAGCGCATCTGACCGAGCAGGGTCGCCTGCTGGCCTTGCTGCGGTTGTTGATCGAGTGATCGATGGTGACACGATCCTGGTCTCAATGAATGGCCACATCGAGACGGTGCGC
>DNHM01000191.1:30053-34849 GCA_003485885.1 Acidimicrobiaceae bacterium | reverse complement strand
AAGGCGAGCAATGCGAACTACCCCTAGCCGACGACGCTGGGGTCGCCGACGTGGCGTTGTACGAGGAACTCGAAAGCCAGTTCTTGTGCTCGTTTGCCCAGCAGGTCTTCGCGTGCGATGCGGGCCGATTCCTCGGAGATCGGCTCGGCATCAGGCACCTTCATATGGGCTTCGGTGACCCGCTCGAGTGTCACGAACGCGGCAATCGTTTCGGCAACCGAGGTACCGGTGGTGAGCAGGCCATGGCTTCGCAGCAGCATGGCCTGATTCAGGCCTAGAGACTCGGCGATACGTTCACCGCCGGCCAGGCCAAGCACCTGGACTTCTTCGTCGTCGAAGTACGCCCACCGGTCATGAAACTGACATGCCTCTTGTGTGATGGGTTCGAGGCCGCGCCCGGTGGCGCAGAACGGGGTACCCCACGGCGTGTGGGTGTGGGCAACGCCGACGACGTCGGGGCGAGCCTCGTGGATCGGATGATGGATGTGGTACGCCGTCTCGTTGATCGGCCGCCCGTCGAGTGTGGTGCCATCGGCTCGTACCAAGACAAGGTCGTCGATGGTGGCCCGTTCGAAGCCGACCGGATACCGGAGCAACCACATGCAGTCGGTGTGTTCGGGGTCCCGGGCGGTGATGTGTCCGTCGCCCAAGTCGCCCCACCGGAGGCTGGCGAAGATGCGATACCCCAAGGCAACTTCGCGTTTACGTCGAAGCCGTTCGGCATCAATCTCGGCAGTGCTCATCACCGTGGTATCGATCGCAGTCATAGACACCAGTCTCGCACGCCGACACCGGCGGTACGCGAGCCGCTGTTGGATGGCCCGGCAACGAGAGTGACGACACCCAAAAGCCGGCCCCCGGGGGAAGGGCCGGCTTGATCTGGGTGGGTCGAGATTGCTGATGGGGTCTACTCGGCGGTAGCTGGTCAGGCGGCCGCAAGCTCGGCGGCGGTGGCATGAACATCGGCAACCTTGAACCGAATGTTCCCACCGAGGTTGTGCGCCCCGAGCCGTCCGCTATTGACCAGGTCGAGAAGTGCCGCTTCGGACACCACAAGCTGATCGCAGGTCTGGGCTGGGGTGTACATATCAATCGAGGTACGAGTGGCGTTCAGCGTGTCTGTCATGGGGTGGCCCTCCTGGGCATTCGGTAGTGATGTCGACCATCGTCGCCGACTGATTCCCACCAGGTTCCCAACTACTTCCCATCCATATGTGCCCGTGGGAAACCGCATATCTATGCGGTGGGAACGGATTTTCCCATTCATTCCCGGGAGCAGGCAGGGAGCGAGCGTTCCTAGGTTTTCCCTGTGACCGACTTCCTTGAAACACCGGCTGGCGACTTCGAGTGGGGGCCCAACCACCACCGCTTACCTCGACTACGCAGCTTCGCCCGGCTAGTACGAACCCATCTTCCAGCCCTTGCCATCGGTGCTGGATTCATGCTGCTCACGACAGGACTGATCGTGCTCGCCTCGCGGCACTAGAGGCTTCGGCTGTTGTGGTCCCGACAGGCTACGGTCTGCGTATGCGCTTCTCTGTTTGGCCTGCCCCTGGACGCCCCGTCGACGAGATCCTCGATCTTGCTCGGCTCACCGATGACCTCGGCTGGTTCAGCTTCTGGTTCGCCGACCACTACATGGTGAACACCGGCAGTGCTGATCTGGCCGAAGGCGACACCCACGAAGCGTGGACGATCCTTCCTGCAGTCGCGGCGGTGACTTCGAAGATCCGTATCGGCCCGCTCGTGGCACCCACCTCGGTGCATCATCCCGCGTTGCTTGCGAACCGTGCGGCCACTCTCGATCATCTTTCCGACGGGCGCATGGTCCTCGGACTTGGTGCTGGTTGGCAGATCAACGAACACCATGCCTACGGCATTGACCTCGAAGCGCCAGGCGCGCGAGTCAGCCGGTTCGAAGAGTCGATTCAGATCGTGCGTTCACTGCTTGATAATGCCCACACCGACTTCGACGGCGCCTTCTACACCTTCACCAATGCACCGTGTGACCCCAAACCCATCCAGGCAAAACTGCCACTGCTGGTCGGTACCGGTGGCCCTCGTATGTGCCGTATTACTGCCCGTTATGCCGACGAGTGGAATACCTGGGGAGCTCCCGAGATGGCTGCCGGTCGGCTCGAGACCTACACCACTGCGTGTGAAAAGGTCGGCGTTGACCCCGCGTCCCTTCACACCTCGGTGCAAGCCATGTTTTTCCTGACCGAAGACGCCGACAAAATCGCCAAGATCAAGGCAGGTGACTCCGGCGAACGTTCGATCGCTGGATCGACCGCACACATCATCGACCAGATCGGCCAGTTCGCCGAGCAAGGTTTCGACGAGGTCATCATCCCCGACTTCACGCTGGGTGCGACCCGAGAAGAACGGTTCGCGGCCTACGAACTCTTCACCGCCGAGATCGTCCCCCAACTCAGCTAGCGAAAAGTTATGTTCCCCTGGGGAACATAACTTTTCATGAGCAGAGCAGTTCAACTCAGCCGAGATGCAGGGACGACTTCGTAGCCGGGAGCTTCCGGTTCATCGTCGGTCATCTCGGCCGGAAAGCCGGGCGCCAGGATCTCGATCCCAACGGCGTCTTCGAGCCGGCGGATGATGTTGGGCGACAGTTCACGATCGCCGTAGCGCTCACGCCCATCGTTGAAGATCTCGTTCAGCAATGGCGAGACTTCGAGCGGTACGCCATGGCGCTCGGCAATCGACTGGAAGATGCCGATGTCCTTGCTGACAAGATCCATGGTGAAGTTGATGTCTCGACTGCCGTTCAGGATGACCTGACTCTCGGTCTCATGAACGAACGAATTGCCTGACGAGATTCGGATCGCCTCGTAGGTGGTTCCAAGATCCATGCCTGCCATCTTCGAGGTCACGAGCGCTTCCGCAAGCGTGACCAAGTTGGCAGTCGCCAGGTAGTTGGTCATCACCTTGAGCATCGATGCCGACCCGAGTTCGCCGGTATGTAGGATGCGCCGCCCCATGGTCGTGAGCACCGGTAACGCTCGTTCGAACGTTGATCGTTCACATCCGGCGAAGATAGCGATGTTGCCGGTGTCGGCCCGATGGCAACCACCCGAAACCGGACAGTCGATTGGTTCGCCACCTGCGGCAAGCACCTTGGCACCCAGCCGACGGATCTCGGCTTCGTCGGTGGTGCTCATCTCAGCCCACATCTGCCCCGGCTTCAGGGAGGACAGGATGCCTTCATCACCTTCGACAACCGCTGCACTGATCGCAGGGCTCGGCAAGCAGGTGATCATGAGATCGACCTGTTCGGTCATAGTCGCTGGTGATTCGCCCCAGGCCGCGCCGGCATCGAGCAATGGCTGCGCCGCAGACTTGTCAAGATCGCGGACGATCAGGTCGGTGCCATTACGCAGCAGACTGCCAGCCAGCTTGGCGCCGACATTGCCCAGACCTATGAATCCAACACGCATAGTTGCCCCTCAGAATTGATTGGCGAAAAGTAGCCGACCAGCGAGCCTGACTCCTGCCATAGAACTCAGGCGAGCTTGACGAACTCCGCCTTGATCAACATGGAGCGACCCTCGACCTTGCCGTCGATGGGGTGATCGCCGTCGACCAGGTTGATGCCCTTGATCTTGGTGCCGGCCTTGAGCCGACCGGACTTACCATTGATCTTGAGATCTTTGACGAGCGTGACATCGTCACCCTTGTTGAGTTCCTTGCCGTTGGCGTCGAGCACGACAACCTCGCCTGATTCGGCCTTGTCCCACTCGTGGCCGCAGGTGGCACATTCGTGATAGTCGCCGCCGTCGAGCAGATCGGTCATGGTGCAGATCGGGCACGCCGTGGTGTCTTCCATGGGTATGTTTCTACCCCCAGTTCACCGGCACGCGTGTACCGGTCTGGGCCGACGTGATTGCAGCAGCCACCACATGTTGAGCAGCCAAGCCATCGGTAGCGGTAGGGCCGCGCACCTCGCCAGCGCGCACACCAGCCGTCCATTCAGCTGCCTCGGTGCGATACGCGTCAGTGAAGCGACCGAACCAGTCGTCGCCGATATGCCGGTGGGCCTGGCCTCCTCGGCGCACAATGGGTTGGGCTGGTTGAGCGGCAATGGCCATACCGTGCTCACAGGTGGCTTCGACCTCGACGTCGTAGCCATAGGTCGCCTCGGCAAACTCGATACTCACCGTTGCTCCGCTCGTAAGTTCGCCCAGCAGGTTCACATAGTTGATGCGTTCACCGGTGCGCACCACCTGGGCAACCACCGACGCAAACTCGCTACCCGAGAACCACCGAGCGCTGTGGATGTCGTGAATCAGCGACTGAGAGAAGACCGTTTCGAGCGAACGAGTCCATTGGTGATTGGTGTTGCGATGCACGAGCCGCAGATGATGCAGCGGACCGAGTTCCGCCATGGCATCAACCACCTGCATATGCGCGGAGTCATACACCCGCATAAGGCCCACGTGCAGCAATGCACCAGATGCAGCTGCCTCGGCGGCAACGACCTGCTCGGCGTCGGCAACCGTCACCGCCAGCGGCTTCTCGCACAACACCGCAAGCCCGGCCTCCATCGCTGCGATTGCAAGTTCAGCATGGGTTTCATCGGGCGAGGCAATCACCACGGCATCGAGCTCAGTGTCGGTGGCCACGCTCATCGGGTCCGTCGTCGATCGAACGCTGGCCCCAGCTAATGCAGCCCCAGCCTCGGCACCGGCAGGCACAACGTCGGCGACCACCACAACCTCGACCCCGTCAAGTCCGGACAGGTTGGTGATGTGTTCACGCCCCATCCCGCCAGCACCAATCAC
>DNHM01000191.1:1291-29977 GCA_003485885.1 Acidimicrobiaceae bacterium | reverse complement strand
GCTCAAACTACTACCGGCGAAAAGTTACTTCCCCAGGGGACGTAACTTTTCGGGGAGAGATAGAGCACTAGTGTGAGCGCACACCACCGGGGAGCATGTAATGGCTAAGACAGTGATGATCACGGGCGCTGGGTCAGGATTTGGCAAGGGCGCTGCCTTGGCGTTGGCGGCACGAGGCCATGCAGTTATCGCCACGACCGAGACCGACGATCAAGCGACTGCTCTGCGAGCCGAAGCACCACAGCTCCGGGTTGAGAAGGTCGATATCACCAATGCCACCGACGTGGCCAAGATCGGCGACTGGGACATCGACGTGCTGATCAACAACGCCGGCGCTGGCAAGACCGGCCCGATGGTCGATGTGCCACTTGATGTCGTGCGACATGTGTTCGAGGTCAATGTGTTCGGCACGTTGGCAGTCACCCAGGCAGCGGCACCCAAGATGATCGCAAAGGGCTCAGGTCGCATCATCATCGTGTCGTCGATCGCCGGCGTGATGTCTGGTCCATCGTTCGGGCCGTACTCCATGTCGAAACATGCACTCGAAGCCATGGGTAAGGCCATGCGAGTCGAACTTGCTCCCCAAGGCATCGACGTCACGCTGATCAACCCCGGCCCCTACAACACCGGCTTCAACGACAGCATGGCCGACTCCATGTGGGAATGGTTCGACGAAGACTCGCTGAACGCACCTGCGACCGAGCTGTTCCAGATGATCGGCACCATGGTCAAGACCGATCAGATGGATCCTGTCGAAGTCGTCGATCGCCTGGTTGAGTTGGTTGAAGCCGATGCCACCGACGAGAACAACTTCGTGCCACCAGGCATCATCGAGGCAATGCAACCCCAGCGCGCCAAAGGCTGATGCAGCAGCTACTCACCCCGGTGCGTCCACATCTGGTCGTGCTCGGGATGATGGGTGTTGGTAAGTCGACAACCGCCAAAGCGATTGCGGCGCAGCATCATGTTCCCGCGTATGACTCTGATGACGACATCGAAACGCTCTTCGGTATGACCGGCGGCGAGATCGCGGCCGAACGCAGCATCGATGAGTTGCATCGCATCGAGTCGGCCGTGTTGCTTGGACGGTTGGCAAACGAACAGCCGTCGGTGATCTCTGCGGCTGCGTGGATTGTCGAAGATCCCCGCTGCGGCGAAGCGCTGGCGCGCCGCGCTCAAGTCGCCGTGCTCACTGCACCCGTCGACGAGATCCTCCGCCGCATGGCAACCGGGGCACATCGTCGCTCCATGGATCGGGCCGAGCTGGTTGCACTTGTCGAACGACGAACACCGCTGTTTGCGGCTGTCGCCGACTATCAACTCGATGCGACCCTGCCAACCAACGAACTAGTCGCAGCCCTCTCCTCCCAAACCCGGCTCCCCAACCCGACTCAGACCACCTGAAAAGAAACCCAGCCGGTTCGACCAGTTCAAGGTTGTAGCGTCTCAGGGATGGGTGGGCAGTCTCACTGGCGGGCCTTACTTGGCCTCGTTACGCCGCACCGGAAACGGTTGACGGTCATGATCAGCGTGCTCGCAGTTGCGGGTGCGCTTCCTCTGCTCGGCCCGTTACTCATCGCCAGCTTCATCGACGAAGCCCAGGGCGACGCCGTACGTAGCCAGCTGCTCACGATCGCCGGCATCTACGTCGGTGTTGGTATTGCCCGCCAGGTGATTTCGATCGCGGTCGCCTGGACCGCCACCGACCTGGCGTGGCGAGTGACCAACGAACTTCGTTCTACCTTGACCCGCCACGTGTTGAACCTAGACCTGGCCTTCCATCGTTCGACGAGCCCCGGCGAATTGGTCAGCCGAGTCGACGGTGATGTCACCGCACTCAGTGACTTTGTGGCCAGCTTCGCGGTGAAGGCAGCAGCAGCGTTCGTAACCTTGCTCGGTCTTGTGGCCGTGCTGCTGGTCCGAGATTGGCAGGTTGGTGTCGGCCTCGCTGTCTACCTGGGCCTGGCTATTGGCGTGATGTTCCTGATGCGCAATAAGGCCGTCGACGAAGCCGCAACGGAACAGGCCGCAACCGGGCGGATGCTAGGCGAGGTCGAAGAACGCCTGACCGGCGCCGACGACCTACGTAGCAATGGCGGCGGCAGCCATGCTGTCGCTACGTTTCAAGTGGCAAGCGCCGCAGTCCTTCGATCCGCACTCGGGCGAGAGAGACAGGGTGTGGCTCTGTGGATCATGTCCAACGCGGTCTTTGTGCTCGGTGGGCTCATCGCCTTGGCCATCGATGTTGCGCTGCTTCGCCGCGGTTCCATCACGCTCGGCACCGCGTACCTGATCTTCCAGTACACCCAGCTGCTTCGGGCCCCGCTGAGCGCCCTGTCCGACGAGACCGAACGTGTCCAACGAGCAGCTGGGGGTATGGCCCGCACCCTGGAGCTGCTTGGCGAAGAATCAACCATTGGTAACGTCGGCACGGCCCGACTCCCCGACGGTCCACTGAGCCTGGAACTCGATCACGTCACGTTTAACTATGACGACGAAGACCTTCCCGTCGCGGTCATCGACGATCTCACCCTGTCGCTGAAGGCCGGTACATCGATAGGTGTGCTCGGCCGCACCGGCAGCGGCAAGACCACGTTGGCCCGACTGCTTTTGCGGCTGGTGGAACCCACCGAGGGCACCGTGCGTCTTGGTGGCGTGGCGTTGAGTGATATTCAGCTCGCCGACCTGCGAGCTCGCACCGGCGTTGTCTCCCAAGACGTGCATCTATTCGGAACGACACTGCGAGATAACCTCACGCTGTACGACGAGACCATCAGCGACGACGACGTGCGGGCTGCACTGGCTGAACTCGACTTACTCACCTGGGTCGAAGCAATGCCTGATGGACTCGACACCAAACTTGGCCCAGCCGGCAGCGGCCTGTCCGCAGGCGAAGGCCAGCTCATTGCACTTACCCGGTTGTTCCTTCGGTCCCCCGACTTCGTGCTGCTCGACGAAGCCTCGTCGCGTATCGACCCGCTGACCGAAGCCCGGGTCACTCGGGCGATCGACCGACTGCTCCAGGATCGAACCGCCATCGTGATCGCCCACCGGCTCTCCACGGTGGAACGGCTCGACGAGATTCTGGTGCTCGATGCCGGGCGCGTGGCCGAACGAGGCGCCACCGCCGAACTGCGTGATGACCCGACCAGTCGCTACGCCCAACTGTTGGCCGTTGGCATCGACGTTCCCCTCGACGAGGTCGTCTCATGAAAGGTGTCTCATGAGCGCGCCGCCAACACCACCGCCTTCTCGGTCCTCAATACGTCCGTTCAACTTCGGCTGGCGCACTGGCACCTTCCGCAAGGGCTTATGGCTTGCGAGCTGGATTGGCTGGACCGCCTACTTTTTGATGCCATTGTTGACCGGCTGGTTACTCAAGCTGGCGTTCGACGCATTAGCCACCGACCAATCCATCAACGGGCTCCTTATCTCGATCGGCGTGATCGAAGTCGTGCGCTGGATTGTCTTCGCAGGTTCGATCTGGGTTGTCGTGCGATGGTGGGTCGCGGGCTTGACCCTGATGCGAACCAATATGTTGTTCGCGCAAACGGTCAGTGGCGGGCCCCGAGCGGCGACCTTGCCGTCGAGTCCGAGCGAGGCCATCTCTCGTTTCCACCAGGACGCCCGCGACGGTGTGTTGTGGTCCGACTCGTGGCTCGACGGGCTGGCCAGCATCTCCTATGCAATCGGTGCATTGATCATCATGTCCACGATCAGCAAGTCAGCGGCGCTGGTCGTATTGCTGCCGCTTGCGTTCGTGACCATCGTTACTCGGTACCTCACACCTCGGCTCTACCAGGCCCGGGCGGCAGACCGCGAGGCCACCAGTCAGGTCACCTCGTTCCTTGGTGAGACCTTCGCTGGATTGCTCGCCTTCCGGCTGGCCGGGCGTGAAGAGGCTGCACTTACCAGGCTCGAACACCACACCGAAACCCGCCGTCGGACTGCCGTACGCGACACCGTCCTGCAGCAGACGATCGACGGGATCTCATCTTCGACCACCGACGTGACCATCGGCCTGACCCTGCTCGCACTGGTTCCAGCAGTGCGTTCTGGTGACTTCACCGTTGGCGACTTGGCGCTGTTCGTGGCTTATGCCATCGAACTGGGGACCGTGCCCCGGTTCGTTGCTCGACTGATCTCGGCCCGCGAACAAGCAGTTGTGTCCTATGGGCGAATGGGCCAACTGGTAGCCGAAGGTCGAGTCGACGATGTCTTCGCGGACTGCGAGGTCACCATCGAACCGCACGACACCATGCGGGTCCGCGAACCAGACCCTGATCGTGTCCCACTCCAACAGTTGCGGGTTCGCGATCTGACCTCGGTGTATCCGTCGTCGGATGCTGGCGTTCGTGATATCAGCTTCGATGTGCCAGCCGGCAGTTTCACCGTGGTGACCGGTGGGGTCGGCGCTGGCAAGTCCACCCTGCTACGGGCACTCGTTGGACTCGAGCCGAGCACCGGTGACATCGAATGGAACGATGAACCTGTCACCGACGCGGCCGCATGGTTCGTGCCTCCGAATTCGGCTCACCTGCCGCAGATCCCTCGACTCTTCAGCGAGACACTGGCCGAGAACATTGCGCTCGGGCGCGACCGGTCACGACTCGATGTGGTCCTCGAACAGACAACGCTGACCCAGGACCTTGGCGAGATGCCCGACGGAGCCGGGACCACCGTTGGTTCACGGGGTCTGCGCCTGTCAGGCGGCCAAGCACAACGAGTCGCCACCGCCCGCAGCCTGCTGACTCAGCCCGAGCTCCTTGTCGTCGATGACCTGTCCAGCGCGCTCGATGTCGCCACCGAACGCGACCTATGGGCCCGGCTGAGTGCCGAGGGCACCAGCACCGTCATCGCGGTATCACATCGACAATTTGTGATCGACCAGGCCGACCAGGTCATCACACTCGAAGCTGGCCGCATCGCATCGATCACCACCCGGTAATTCGATGCAACATGTGCCAGGCACAGGTTTCTTCCTAGGCTGAAGCCATCGACGCGTCACCGGAAACACCCATAAAGGGTCACTGCTTTGCTCGGGTGGGCCTGGTTGGGAACCCATCTGATGGGTACGGCGGACGAGTGATCGCCATGACGGTGCCCCAACTCGAAACCACGGTTTCGGTTCAGCTGGCCGACCGTTGGGAATACGCCGGTACCGAGCTGCTCGAAGCCACGGTCGCGGCGTTACGAAAACGACGCGCCGAGTTGGTGGAACAGCCCGCCGCATTCACGTTCGAGACCTCGATTCCGCAACAAGTTGGCCTCTCGGGTTCCAGCGCGATCATCATGGCAGCGCTCCGTGCGCTGGCTCGGCGGGCCGAATTTACCTGGGACCTCGTCGAACTCGCTCGCACAACCCTCGAAGTCGAGACCCATGTGTTGGGCTGGGCTGCCGGGCCACAGGATCGGGTCGTGCAAGCGTTCGAAGGTGTACTCGACATGGACTTCTCCACACCGTGGCAGGCACACGCCTACCACCGACTCGAGGTCGACAAACTGCCCCCGCTGTTCGTGGCCTGGCACCAGTCCCCGGGTCAGCCATCCGATGTCGCACACACAAACGTGCGCCAACGTTGGCTCGATGGAGACCCCCAGGTGACCACGGTTATGACCCGCTTCGCCGAGCTCGCAATTGCTGGCAGAGATGCTCTCGACGGCGGGACAGCGTGTCGGGACTGGCCACCGTTGATGAACGAAGCCTTCGAGCTTCGCCGCCAGATCTGGACCATCACCGATGTCGACAACGCGCTCGTCGAGACCGGCCAGGCAGCGGGTGCTGGTGTTGCGTTCGCTGGGTCCGGCGGCGCAGTTGTTGGTTCGCTTGCCGATCCAGAACGGCTCGACGCTGCCGCGCAGGCGTATCGAGAGATCGACGCTGGCTTCCTGGTGCTGCATCAATGAACGCACCCGGCACCATCGCTGCGGTCATTCTTGCTGCCGGGTTCGGCACCCGGCTGGCACCACTCACCGACCGCACACCCAAACCGTTGCTCGTCGTTGGACACCAGCCGGTGGCATCACATCTTCTCGCCCGACTCGCGCAGGTGCCAGGTCTCGATCGTGTTGTTGTGGTGATTAATGACCGCCACCGCGATCAGTGGAACGACTGGCAACAGGACGTTCCGTCCCACCCGACGGTGGAGTTGGTATCCAACGGCGTTGTCACGAACGAGGAACGACACGGAGCGGTCGCTGATCTTGCTCGGGGTGTCGAACGGGTTGGTGATGCCGACTGGATCATCGTTTTGGCTGGCGACAATCTGCTCGACGAGCCGCTCGGCCCACACATAGCAGCGGCACTCCACGCGAACCAGCCTGTCGTGCTGTGCCGGGACCTGGGTGACTCCGTCCCTGCAGGACGGTTTGGCGAAGTGACCATCGATGACGACCACATGATCACCCGATTTCGTGAGAAACCTGCCAAGCCCGGGTCTCCGTTGGCAGCCACGTGCAGTTATGTCCTGCCAGCCGCAGCGGCTGGCCTGCTGGCCAGTTACCTGGTTGCCGGCGACGCCGACTCACCTGGCCGTTTTGTTGGATGGCTGGCCAGTCAACAACCCGTGCTGGCCCGGCCAATCGTGGGTGCGTACCACGACATCGGCAACCACGAAACGTTGGCCGAGGCCCGGTCGTTTTACGACTCCACGTGTTGACACCTCGTTTCTGTGACACCTGAATGTCCGGAAGCTACTAGCTCACTACCCGCACCTTCAGCACGGTTGGTTCATGAACACACCACATTGTCCAAGTGATTCAACTGAGGTACGCCCGTGTCTGAGTTTGGCCGTGTCTGGGTTCGAGCGTTAGCCGTCTGAGCGGGGTTGACCGGGATACACCGCACCCATCAGTGGCGGCGTGCGAAATGGTTTCCATCGATCGGGATCGCGCCGCAATCGATCGCTGATCACCACCATCACCGAAGGATCGATACCAAGCGTGAGGTGGGTGCTCCGAACCTCAACGTTCTCGTGACGCGGTTGCCGGTCGTCGACCAGTGACCGCGCCCATGACACCACACGATCGTTGCGCGAATAGATAGATGTTGTAGGTACCGAAAGCGACGGCAATTGTTCGCCATCGTTGAGTGGGCTTCCCAGCGTGATCACCGACCGCACCATGTTCGGCGCAAATTCGGCCAGCCGATGGGCATACAGACCACCCAGGCTCCAGCCGACAAGGGCTACCGGCTCGTCGTATCGCTCGGCAACATCGAAGAATCGTGAACGCAGTGCACTCTGCAACTCGGGTGTCGGCACGTTGCGGCCCAAGTTCCACCGATGAACTCGGTATCCCTGCGAAGCCAGCGCGGTCCGAATCGCAATGGTTGATGCATCGCCAGCGCCCATACCCGGCAACACCATGACACCACTACGTTTGACCACCATCGCAGCGTAGGTCGTGTTTCGGTTACGGCGCGCACGCAGGATTGGTGGTCCCTACGAGCGGTGCTGCATGCATCGGCGTGTGGAGCCTGGTCGCTCACTTCCGAACCCGGTGACGACAGAACCCCGGCACGGACGTCACCGTTACTATCGGGTGTCATGCGATTGGAGCAGACGCACCTTGACGAACTCGAGCATCGAGGTTTTGTCATCGTCGAAGGGTTCTTGACCAACGACGAGGTCGAGCGTGCTCGGTCTGTCATGTTCGAGATCTTCCCGACGCCCGAGCAGTACTTTGCCGGCCCCGAGAACTGGCCTGAGTTCGAGTGCAGTCAGTTCAGCGGCATCCGTCTGCCTTCGTATGGCTGGGATCTCGACCGGCTGGCGTTCCATCCAAATCTGGTCGACGCTGCCGAACGATTCCTGGGTTCTGACGACTTAGAGCTGTACAAGGTTGAGTTGTGGGCCAAGTACAGCGGCGCCGTCGACTACGACCAGCCGCTCCACCGGGACTTTGGCAACCACACGTTGGTTGTTCCTCGCAGCGACGGTGTCGGGCGGCAACTCACTTCGTTCACGCTCTTGAGTGACGTGACCGAGGCCGACGGCCCGACCAAACTTGTGCCGCTTAAGTACAGCCGACACATTCCGCTAGGTGTCGAACTCGCCGCTGGTGTGTGGCCGAATTCGCTCGCTCCCGGTGAGCTGGCTGATGTCGAGGTTCCTGTCGTTGGACCAGCAGGCACCATGTTGTTGTACCGAACCGATGTGTTCCATCGGGGCACGAACTTCACCGAACCAAACCGCAGCCGATTCGCACTACTCGCCGACTACCAGGCCCGAGGGCCAACATGGATGGGCAAGGTTGCCTGGCCGAATCAGGCCACCAAACCAGGTTGGGCGGCGATGATCGAACAGGCAAGTCTGCGAGAGCGGGATCTGTTTGGCTTTCCCCGCGTGGGAGACCCCTACTGGGACGACGAGACACTCGCCGGGGTGCAACGTCGTTACCCCAACCTGGACCTCGATCCATATCGCCCGTAGCCAGCGCACTAGCGTCATGGCCATGCGAGATCTTTCTGGACAAGTGGCGTGGATTACCGGTGCGGGCACTGGAATTGGTGAGTCAGCCGCACTGAAGCTGGCCGAAGCCGGATGCACCGTGGTGGTATCGGGCAGGCGGGCCGAACCGCTGGACTCCTTGGTCGAACGGATCGCCGCCGGTGGTGGCACCGCATCTGCTGAACCTCTCGATGTGTCGGACAAACACGCGGTCGCGTCGGTCGTGGATCGGATCCTCGCCGAGCATGGTCGCGTCGATATTGCGGTACTGAGCGCGGGTATCAACGTGAACAATCGGAACTGGCCCGTGGTCACAACCGATGCGTGGGACGACGTGATCAACATCGACCTGAGCGGTGCCTTCTACTGCTGCCATGCCTTGGTGCCGGGCATGCGCGAACGGGGCGATGGGCTGATCATCAATGTGTCCTCGATGGCTGCCAAGGGTGTCAGCGCACTCACCGGCCCGGCCTACACGTCGGCCAAACATGCGATGAATGCGATGACGGCGAGCCTGCTGGTCGAGGAACGTAACAATGGCATCCGGGCCACAGCGATCTGCCCAGGCGAAGTCGCCACTCCAATCCTCGATGCCCGACCCGTTCCGGTCAGCGACGAGGACAAGGCCCGTATCCTGCAGTCTGAAGATGTCGGTGACCTGATCCTGTTTGTCGCTCAGCAACCTGCTCACGTCACGCTGAACGAAATTCTGATCACCCCGACCTACAACCGCTTCGACGTCTGAGGACGGTCGGTGTTCACTGATCGAATATAGATCGGCGGCTAGTGGTACTTCTCCACCCAACGCCTTGTCGAACCTCGGCGAGCGGAGAGGAGCCCGGGGACATGCCCGGGGTCTGTTCGGTCGCCACATCTCCTCCAGTGCCAGGCAAATTCAGCGCATGTTGGCGGATCAGCCGAGATTTCGGGCGAAGAGATCGGCCAGCCGCTCGTAGTGATGGTCACTGGCCTCGGGCGAGAAGCAGTACCGCTCGGGAAAGACGAAGCCGTGCTCGGTGTTCGGATACAGCTCGATCGTATGGGCGACGTCGAGGGTCGCCATGTGGGCCTTCAGCGCGTCCATCTCCGCATCGCTCACATAGATGTCGTCGCTCGCGAGTCCGAAATACAGCTCGCCGATGACCTCGTGCAACTTCAGGTGCGGTGAGTCCGATTCGTCGGTGACAATGCCCGAGCCGTACAGCGACGCCGTTGCGATCATGCGGTCGGGGTAGGCGCCGGCCGCCGCCATGACCAGCCGGCCACCCATGCAGTAGCCCACGCCTCCAACGATGCTCGAGTCGATGCTCTCTTGAGTATCGAGCCAATCGAGGATCACGCCGGTGTCGTGGATGATCCTGGCGTTCGTGATGTTGTCGGCGAGCTCCATCATGAACTGACGCACAGGAAGGTAGTCGTCGTCCCCGAGCCGGTTGGCGTTGATGTCAACGTGGCGCGCCAGCCGATAGAAGGAGTTGGGGAGGACGGCGACGTATCCGGAGGATGCGATCCGGGCGGCGATACTGACTAGCTCGGCCCGAATACCCGATGCGGGCATGTACACGATCACCGCACGCTGCGGGCCAGGCCGATCCGGCGTGATGACGTGGCAGTTCATTATTCCGTCGTCGGTCTGCAGGTCGATCTCGGTAATCGTCGTTGCGTAGGTCATGTCGATCATCGTTCCTCTGGGCTTCTCGGTCCTCTGCGGACGACGCTAGTAGAGCTGCTCGACGGGGACCGATCGCAGATCGGGATCTGACGACACCCGATTCCGGCAAGACCCGCGTCTGCACCCGTCGTTTCGGCGAGGCGGAACCCCTCCTGGTAAGAAGGCAATGATGATGAAGCGCCAAGTACACCTGAACCTTTTCATCCACAGTCGGGGTCATCATGAGGCCGCGTGGAGGCATCCTGATGCTTCCCCGTACCTGCTCACGGACTTCCGCTATTACGAGGAGTTGGCGAAGAAGGCCGAGGCTGCGACCTTCGATTCGATATTTCTCTCCGACATCTTGGCGCTCGGTTCCGATATCGAGCACACACCCCGTGCCGTTCTCGATCCGATTCCTCTATCGGGAGCGCTAGCTGCGATCACCGAGAAGATAGGCATTATCGGAACCGCGTCGACGACATACGTCGAGCCGTACAACCTCGCCCGTCAATTCGCCTCTCTTGATCATATTAGTAATGGTCGTTCTGCCTGGAACATCGTGACCACTGCGTCGGCTGCGGCCGCAGAAAACTACAGCGCGAATCCTCAAGCTCAGATCGAGGAACGTTATGCACGCGCTGACGAATTTCTGACCGTTGCTAATGGCCTCTGGGACAGTTGGGCAAAGGACGCTGTTCTAGACGATCGTGCCAACGGCCAGTACACCTTGCCTGGTCGCATCGAGCCGGTGAACCACGACGGCCACTTCTATCATGTCCGTGGGCCGTTGACGGTGCCGCGGTCTCCACAGGGCAGGCCAGTGCTTGTGCAGGCTGGGTCGTCTGAGCCGGGACGAGCATTTGCCGCAAAACATGGCGAAGCGATCTTCACCGCAGTTCTTGAGAAATCGGCCGCCCAAGACTTTTATCGAGACATCAAATCACGTGTCGTTGCTCTAGGGCGGAGCCCAGATCAATGCCTGATCATGCCCGGGCTGAGCCCTGTTGTTGCTTCGACCGAAACCGAAGCTAACCAGTACGCGCGAGACCTAGACGAGTTGGGCAACCGAGAAGTCGGGTTGACGCGTCTATCCGGAGCATTCGGCGGCGTTGACCTGACCCATTTAGACCTGGACACGCCGCTCTCGCCAGAGGACTTCCCCGATCCACGCACTCTTCAAGGAAGCATTAGCCGGCCAAGCCTGATCGTTGATCTGGTGCGGAATCAGAAGCCGACGTTACGCGAGTTGCTGTTCAAGCTGTCGGGCGCACGGGGCCACTACACGTTTGCCGGAACACCTGAGCAAGTTGCTGACCTCATGGAAGATTGGGTTAACGACGGGGCCGCAGATGGGTTCAACCTCATGCCGCCAGTACTACCCAAAATGCTCGATGCATTCATCGAAGAAGTCATCCCAGAGCTCCGAAAGCGCGGCATCTTCCGAACCAGCTACCAGGGCAACACTCTCCGCGCTCACTACGGGTTGAAGGAGCCAGCGAGCCGCTTTGACTGAGCTGCGAAAGCAAGAGGCACTGCCATATCTGTCACGCCACTCATCGACTGGTCTACGCGATCACCTACCTATCGCCGAATATCGGGTGACCGAGGACATCGATACTGAAGCCCTAAACCACCCAGTAGAAGCATCCCAACTATTCCCTCGTGACCCGTGGCCCCATAGGACGTGTCGGATGTGGGCGCCACGGCGACGACTCCCGATGCCGACGATGTCAGTCGGACCGGTTCGGCACGAGACGAATGGTCGACGTTCCCTTCGCCAGCACCTCACCATCGCTGTCAAGGAGTCGACCCTCGGTGAAGACCGTCTGCTTGCCGGCCCGTTCGATCCACCCTTCGGCGATGACAATCCCCGGTGTGGCCGGCTTGAAGAAGCTCACCTTGATCTCCAGGGTGGCGATCCAGTACGCGGTGGTGTAGCGGGCGACGCAAGCGTGCGCCATTGCCGAGTCGATCCAGCCGGTGACGAACCCGCCTTGAGCCACACCTCCGGAGTGGCACATCTCGGGTTTGCAGGTGAATTCGAGCAGCGACCGACCGAGCTCGCCGTCGGCTTCGAGCACTCGGCCGCCCCCGAGCGCGGCCATCACCTCGGGCGTGGGCTCGGTCTCGTCTGCGTTGGATTCGTTATCGGCGTTCATCTGACCAGTCTGGGACGCGCCCGGCTGCGCTTTGTAACCGGCGTCGATCTGGTTGATGAACGTGCGACAGCAGGGGCAACAGTCGAGAACCTCGTGAAGCTGAGACATGGACACGGCTACACGACCGCGGTCATACCTCCATCAACGAAGAGTGTTTGGCCGTTGATGAAACTCGCAGCATCTGAGAGTAAGAAGACGGCGGCGCCACCGAGTTCTTCGATCTGACCCCAGCGCCCAGCCGGAGTTCGATCGGCGACCCACTGGGAGAAGGTTTCGTCGTTCACCAGCGCCTCGGTTAACTCGGTGGCGAAGTAACCCGGCGCGATGCTGTTCACCTGGATACCCAACGGGCCAAGGTCGGCACACATGCCTCGAGTCATCATCAGCAGCCCACCTTTGCTGGCGGCGTACGGCACGATCGTTGGGCGGCCGAGTTGTGACTGCACCGATCCAATATTGATGATGCGGCCAGCTCCACGTTCGGCCATACGCCTGCCTACTGACTGAGCGACCAGAAACGGGGCCACCAGGTTGGTCTCCATCACCTGGCGATAGTCGTCGAGCGCAAAGTCCAGAAACTTGGCCCGTCGTTGGATCCCGGCATTGTTGATTAGACCTGCGATCGGGCCGACGTCGCGTTCGGTCGCAACCACCATGTCCTCGACCTGCTCCTGGTCGGTCACGTCGGCTGCATGCCCTGTGGCCTGGTGGCCGCGGTCGCGCAACATGGCAACGGCAACCTCGATCTTGTCGGTGCTGCGGGCATTGATCACGATGTGAGCACCGGCTTCGGCGCAGGCTGTGGCCAGCGCCAAACCAATACCTTGTGATGAGCCGGTGATCAGCACCACCCGACCGTCGAGCGAAAACTGATTTGTCATACGAGCAGCCTGGCACGAATTCATCCCCCGGCAACACGGCAATGCTGCAGCCATGAACGGTCACAACTAGATTCTCTTCATGGCAACCAACTCCGCCCCGAAGATTGCAGCGCCCGACTCGCCATTGCGATTGCTTCCCAAAGTTGAGCTCCACTGTCATGTCGAAGGCACGGCGCGGGTTCAGACGGTTGCTGAACTCGCCGCCCATCATGGCATCGACATCGGCGTCGCTGATCCCGCTGACCTCTACGAATACGAGTCGCTCGCCGACTTTCTGGCTGCGTTCGGCACCGTGTGCTCGGTTCTGCTCGAACCAAATGACTTCCATCGGTTGGCGTATGAAGCAGCCGAAGACGGAGCGAAGGCCGGCATCACCTACCGCGAGATGTTCTTCTCCCCCGGTTTCCATCTGGATCGTGGTGTGCCGTTCGAGACCATGTGGCAAGGGCTAGTAGCCGGTGTCGCCGAGGGCGAAGCCGACTTCGGTGTACGTACCCGGCTCATCCTGGATATCGACAAGCCCAAGGGCCTCGGACCAGCGATGGGCCTGCTCGAAGTCGCACGTGGTCTTGATCGCGATTTGCTGATTGGTATCGGTGGCGACTCAACCGAGCGAGGTCTCGACCACCGCATGTTTGCGCCACTTATGGCCGAGGCCAAGAACATCGGCCTCAAGACCTGTTTCCACTGCGGCGAAGATGGCCCCGCCGACAACATCCGCCACATGGTCGAAGCCGGGATCGACCGCATCGACCATGGAACTCGCCTGCTCGAAGATCCCGAACTCACCAAACGGGTGGTCGACGAGCAGATCCCTCTCACCAACTGCCCCACGTCCAACGTAGAGTTGTCGATCGTCGACACGCTTGCTGATCACCCATTCGCAGCTCAGCGCGACGCGGGTGTGTTGGTCACGCTCAACAGCGACGATCCAGCGTTCTTCCAGTTCGATCTCGCCGATGAATACGAACGGGTCTCCGCCGCGTTTGGCCTCGACCACGCTGCAATGATGAGTATTCGCGATGCGGCGATCACCGCTTCCTGGCTTGATGACAGTGACAAGGCGGCGCTTCGTTCTGACTTCGCAAGCTGAACTACCTGGCCAGGGTCATCCTGACCGGCGGCGCACGCTTGCAGTTTCATGCCTTGGTGTCTTTCTGCTCGTTGTTGCGCTCACCGCCCTCAATGTTGCACTGCCAGAAATCGCTGGTGACTTTGACGCCGAGATCGACGATCTGCAATGGATTGTTGACTCCTATGCCGTGGTCTTCGCCGGGCTCCTGCTCGCCGGAGGTGCACTCGGCGATCGCATCGGACGTCGTGCTGCGCTGATCCTCGGCTTCGCAATCTTCGCTGCGGGAAATGGCTTCGGAGCCACCGCCGGCTCAGTCAACGTGATGATTATCGCTCGCGTCATTGCTGGTCTCGGCGCTGCGATCATGATGCCGGCAACCCTGTCGGCAATAAGCGAGGTATTCAACAACCAAGATCGAGGACGGGCCATCGCCCTCTGGGCAAGCCTGGCTGGCGCAGGTGGAGCATTCGGCCCCGCCATTGGTGGCTGGCTGATCACCATCTCGGGATGGCAAGCCGTGTTCGTGTTGAACGCAGCTCTCGCCGTGCTTGGCCTGGTGGGCGCTCGGGTCTGGGTGCCGGTGCTTCCCGGACAACGCACCGGTCGCTTCGACATCATTGGCACCGTGCTCTCAGTTGCGGCCGTTGGTTGTCTGGTCTACGTCGCTATCGAGGGTCCAGGTCACCCCCTCGCCGTGACCACTATCTCTGCGGTCATCGGCTCATTCGTATTTATCGCCGCGTTCATTGCCCACGAGCGACGGACACCCGACCCCCTGTTGCCACTGTCGTTGTTCGATGATCGCGATCGTGTTGCGGGAGCAGGCACCCTGGTCATCGCCGCGATTGGTTTCAACGGCGTGTTGTTTGTGGCCGCATTGTTGTTGCAGATCGGCTGGCAGGAGACGGCACTGGTCACCGGGTTACTCCTGGTGCCCATCGGCGTGATCGAAGTCATTGTGGCCAACACCTGCATGCCATTGAGTGAACGGTTCGGCGTGTCAAACGTGATCACCTTTGGGCTGGTCATCATGGCCGTGGGTTATGTCGGCATGGGCCTCGTACCCGAAGGCAACCGTCCTGTGTTCATCGTGGCCGGGCTGGTTGCTGGCGCAGGGAACGGTCTTGCCATTCCGCTCTCGGTTGACCGAGTCGTGGGCGAGGTCGAACCTGCCTTTGCTGGTTCTGCCGCCAGCCTCAACGACATGTCCATCGAGCTCGGTGCCTCGATTGGTGTTGGCGTGCTCGGGGCGATCCAACGGATCGTCTTCGAAGCACAGCTCGACGAAGGGCAGTCGACCCTTGTCAGCGACATCGCCAGCGACGAAAGCCGGTCGGCTTTTCGAGCCGCATCGAACGCCGGCTTGTTCTTTGCCGCCGGAGCCATGATCGTGGGCATCTTCGTAGCCCGCCGCACTAGGTCTGGCCCAGAACCTGTCGCCACAGTCGCCGGTACGCAATCGTAAACGCATCAACCGACAGGGCAATCTCGCCCGACTCGGAACCATCGATGGCAATACGTTTTGGCTTGAGCACCTCGAGCAGATCACGGTCTTCGCCGTTCACCGTGATCTGGAATTCTCGCCAGGCCGCGATGTCACCGTCGATATCGAAGTTGCGGGCGCTCTGCTGAAAGACGAGTGCCGACGTAGCGGTCAGTGGCGTGGCTGTCATCTGAATCCACTCCGTCCGCACGTCGTCGTACTGAATGCACAACTCGGTCGAGAACGCCATCGCGTGGACATAGGTGTACGCAACCCTGACCGGCACCAGCGGCCCATCGTGGGTCTGTCGATCGAGCTGGGGCATGGTCACCGAATGGGTGATCGTGTGCCCGTCGTCGGACACGGTCAAGGTCTCGGCCGGCACTGCGGTGTTTGAGGCATCACCAAACGTGGCCGCGTGGATGATCGACAGGTGGGCCAGGTCGTTGAAGTTCTCGGAGATTCGAGACGGCATCGCCTGCCAGACTTCGAGATCGCTCTGGAACCTCGCCACATCTGGCCGATCAAACGCTGGCCATGCTGGGATATCGCCGAGTGGCGCCGCATCGAGGCAGACCCACACAATGCCATGTCGTTCTTCGCACGGCAGCAGGGCGAGATTGACCCGCGACGGCAATCGATCACCGGGGGCGCCCGGCAGATGCACAGCAGCACCGGTGCCGTCGAAATGGAGCGCGTGATACGGGCACCGCAGACACTCACCACCTTCGTGATTGACGACGATGCCGCCCGATAACGGCGCACCTCGGTGCGGGCATTGGTCACGACTTGCTACCAGTTCGCCGTCGAGGCGAACGATCACAATGTCTTCGCCCAAGATCGTGACCGAGACCGGGCCCGCGCCTAGCGCACTCGAATACGAGGCCGCATACCAATAACGGCGCAGCAGCGCCTGTTCGCGTGCGTCATCGATTATGTGTGTATCCGTCACCCGCTCGGGCTCCCTTGCGAACGTCAGACCGTATGTGTCTGCCAGGAACCGCTGGGGTCAGGACCGAGTCGCACATCCATCTCGTTGTCACTCAATCGCATGGCAACGGCGCACACCGTGCCCGAATCAAGACCCAGGGTGGGTGACGGCGCCCACGAGCGACAGATCGGAAACTCGTCGTTGCCCCGGTCGTCGAGAAGCTGGAGGACCGAAGCGGCAGAATCCACTCCATGTTCGTCGACCAAGGCAACCGACCGGTCATATCGAGCCTCGCTGTTTGGACCACCAGCACCCTGAGGCAACTCGGCGCCGGCCGCGCCACCGTTCACAAAATGGTTGGTGTGCAGCAGTGGATCCCCCGCAGAGTCACGGCGCCACATCTGTGACCCGGTGTACTCGATGCTCGATCCGACACCGTTTGACTTTGCCAGGAAAACATGCGCGGAACGTCCTGTGCCTGCAGTAGAAACGACCTGTTCGACCTCGTCGTGGCTCCGCGCATCAAGGAGTGCTCGCAACAGCACATGCACCGGCACACCGTCCAGAGGTTCTGGTGAGTACAAGAAGTTCAGACCCACCGCAGTGCCAGCGCTCGACATGCCGACCTTGCCCACCATGCCGGGTTCGGTCACGGTCACCACGTGGTGATCGTCTTCGTGGGTTGCATCGAGAACCACCGTGAGTGGTTCGAGGCAAGCCAACCAGTCCCAGTTCTGCGCCAACGTCGTGGTCGACGGCGACCACACCGAGGTGCACTCGGTCTCCTGGGCTCCGGTGAATGACATGATCTCGCTGCGAGCATTCAGGGCCCATACCCAATGTCGCGGTTGCCCGGAACTCTCAGCGATGGCATCAATTTCCGCGGCTAACTCAGGATGCCACGCACGGGTGACCGCCTCGAAGTGAGCGGAGCGGCGTGCAACCTCGTCGTCGGACAGCTTGAAGACGCCGTCGTAGATCGCGACACATTCGGCAATGGCATCACGAAGAAGCTCACCATGTTGGTGTCCTCGGTCGGCAGCGGTGCCAGCCACGGCAACAACAGGCATACGGGTTTGCACGGAAGCAAGGCTCATGCATCCAGTTTGGCATCTTCGTGCGCACGACATGTCATGAGCGTGTCTAGACCGTGACCCTTAGACCACAATAACTAGACAGTCTTGCCGAGTTGGGCGGCTGGGCCGGCGACTGGAGGCCCCATGGCCCGGCGGCGAGCGAAGAGGTCCTCGGCTGCCTCCTGAGCTCGGTTCGCTACTTCGACCACATCGACCGAGGTGACCTCGCCGGCTTCGACGAGCCGATTGCCCTGCACCCACACGTCGGTCACATCCCGGCCCGATGCCGAGAACACCAGATGGGCCACCGCGTTGAAGTCCTGGTTGCGAAACAGTGGCACAAAGTGCAGCGCTCGCATATTGACCGCGACCAGATCGGCGTCCTTGCCGACCTCGATGGTGCCGGTGATGTCGTCGAGGCCGAGTGCCTTGGCACCCTCGCGAGTCGCCATTTCGAGCAGATCCCATGGGTCACCAGCCGCGGGGTCCTGGGTAGAGAGCTTGGCCAACAGTGAGCCAAATTTGAGCTCTTCGATCATGTCGAGATTGTTGTTTTCTTTTTCACCGTCGGTGCCAAGTGCGACCGTCATACCCGCGTCGCGATAGGCGCCTATGGGTGCAGCACCCGACGTGAGCTTCATGTTCGAACACGGACAGTGGGTAACTGCGGTTCCTCGTTCGACGCAGACGTCGACCTCTCGTTCATCGAGCCACACGCCATGGGCAATCACCGCTCGGCCGTCGAGGATGCCCCGGTCGGCGAAGACCTCGATTGGCCGCATGCCGTACTGCCGCACACTCTCTTCGACTTCCCACACGGTCTCGCTCGAATGGGTATGCACACCAACATCGAACTCTTCGGCCAACGCCGCAGCATCGCGGAACATCTGCGGTGAGCAATAAAACATGTGCTCGAGCCCGACCCAGGCTCGGACGCGACCATTGGCCACATTGTGGTGGGTCTCGAGCAGGCGCCGATTGGTTTCCAGGGTGTCGAACCAGTCGTACTTGTCGGCGGTGTACGGCGCGAGCGTGGCTCGGATGCCGATCTTTTCGGCGGCGTTGGCCGACCCTTCCATGAACCGCCACATGTCCAACACACTGGTGGTGCCGGTCCGGAGTCCTTCCGTGTAGGCCATCCACGACGCAGCTTCGGCGATCTCAGGAGTGAGCGCCCGATGCGCCGGATCAACGTGTTGTTCGAGCCACTCCCACAACGCCAGTCCCTCAGCAGTGCCCCGCAACAAACCTGAGTGCAGATGGGCGTTGTGCAGGCCCGGGATAAGCAGGTGATCGGTCAGATCAATACGTTCGACGTTGGCTGCCGCCGGATGTGTCGCCAACAAGTCGGTGCGGTCGACCGCCTCGATGCGCCCGTCGACCACGAGCACGGATCCTGGGTCGATCACAGTGCGATCACCTTCACACGGGATGACGATCGCGTTTTCAAGCAAAAAACTGGTCATTGGCTGCCTCCGAAAGGTCCACCATAGAGAGGCAAGATGTACTCGGTACACATCGCCTCTTCTATGGTCGCGAAGTCACGACTGCTAACGTTGGCTTGCGTCCCGAGAACTTCGTTCACGAAACATTTCCGAAACAAGCGAGAAGCCATAATGCTGACTATGCACAAGCGCCCCCGCCACCACTTCCGACTACTCACAGTTCTGTTACTTGCTCTGAGCATGCTTGCCGCAGCGTGCGGCGGCAGTGACTCAACCGAGACCAAAACCTCTGCGACCGACACCGAGTCCACGGAAACCGAGCCGGCCGAAACCGAGGCCAGCGGCGAGGACTACAGCGACTTCAAGGTCGTCATGATTCTCGACGGTTCCGCCGAAGACGGCGGTTGGAACACCACCCACTTGCGCAGTGGTCGCAAGATGGAAGCCAACTTCCCCGGTATCGACTTCAGCTTCGTTGAAGAGATCGAGCCAGGACAGCCAGCTACGAACGCGTTCCAAGACGCTGTCGACGCCGGTGCAGATCTGGTGATCGGTACGACCTTCTACCAGTTCGACATGATGGACGTCGCCGACGAAAACCCTGAGGTCTACTTCTTGACCTGGGCTGGCTTTGAGCCACAGCCCAACGTTGGACACTTCGCCCAAGCCTCCGAAGACGGCCGGTACATGGACGGCATCGTGGCCGGCAGCCTGACCAAGTCAAATATCATTGGTTACCCGGTCGGTTTCCCATTCGAAGAGGTCAACCGTGCGTTGAACGCTTTCACCCTCGGTGCTCGTGAAGTGAACCCCGACGCCGAAGTTCGCGCCGTCTACCTGAACACCTGGTTCGATCCTGCGATCGAGCAACAAGCTGCCGAAGCTCTGGCCAACGCTGGCGCAGACGTGATCGCTCACGAGGTTGGCTCCCAGGTCTACGCCACGGTGATGGCACAGAACGACGGCTACGTCATCGGTTACACCAACGACTGGTCTGACTTCGAACCCGAGGCATGGGCATCGTCACTGCTCTTCGACTGGAGCACGTACTACATCGAACAGATCGAGGACATTCTGGCCGGCGAGTTCGAGGCCGGTAATTCCTATGGTGGTCTCAAAGAGGGTTGGATCGAGTTCGCTCCCTACGGCCCCGACGTCACCCAAGAAACCCTTGACCTCATCGACGAGCGGGTTGCCGGAATCATCGACGGCACCTTCGACATCTTCGCTGGCCCAATCATGGACAACCAGGGCAACATCGTCATCGCCGAAGGCGAAACCATTGCGTTCGGTGATCGTGGTGCCTGCTGCCAGTGGCTAGTAGAAGGAATCGTCGGCGAGATCCCAGCCGGGTGAATTCGGCCACCCACCTCGAGGTTCGAAATCTAACCAAGTCGTTCTATGGCGTACCTGCCATCGACTCGGTCGATTTCGATCTTCGGGGTGGTGAAATTCATGGTCTGCTCGGCGAAAACGGGGCTGGCAAGTCCACGTTGTGTTCGGTGCTGTCGGGTTTGTACAAACCCAACTCAGGCACGGTGTCAATCGACGGCCAAGCAGTGCAGTTTCGCTCGCCCCAAGACGCCTCGAACCATGGCGTCGGCATGGTCTACCAACACTTTCGTCTTGTCGATAGTTTCACGGTGGCGCAGAACGTCGTGCTCGGCATGCACAAGAGGCAGAGGCCGCGATCGATGCGACAAGTCGAATCGATGGTCGCTGATCTTGCCGAGGAATTCGGGCTGCATGTCAATCCAACCGCATCGATCTGGCAACTCTCCGTGGGTGAGCAACAGCGGGTCGAGATCCTGAAGCAGCTCTTCCGAGGTGCCCGGATACTCATCCTCGACGAGCCCACCGCAGTGTTGGCGGCCCAAGAAACCGACCGGCTCTTCGAAGCTGTCTCGACCATGGTCGCCAAGGGACACTCTGTCGTACTGGTATCGCACAAGATGGCTGAGACCATGGCGTACACCGACCGCATCACCGTGCTGCGGCGGGGCGTCAATGCTGGCTCTGTCACTACTGCTGATACAACTCCAGCCGAGGTGGCGAGGATGATGTTCGGCGACAGCGCCGCCGCAGAAAGAACCAACTTTGCAACGGCCCACGACATCGGCGAGCCGGTCCTGTCGTTATCAGGCGTGAGTGTGCAGGGCGACCACGGCTTGATGGCGGTCGACGATGCCAGCTTTACAGTGCGCCGAGGTCAAGTCGTGGGGGTCGCGGGCGTTGCCGGAAACGGTCAGCGAGAGCTGCAAGAGGTGATCGCTGGACTCCGAACCCCGGTGAACGGCACCATCGAGATCGCCGGCACCGACTGCACCACGGCGGGCCCAAAGAAGACGGCCCAAGCCGGGCTGGCCTATGTGCCCGAGGACCGACTGGGGGTTGGGCTCGCCCCCGGGCTTCCACTCGAACACAACATCGTGCTCAAGAGTTACGACCGGTCGCCCCACTCTCGCCGAGGCGTGTTGTCCAACACCGAGATCGAAAAGACCATGAACAAGCTGGTCGAGAAGTTCGACGTACGCGGTAACCGCAGCGGTATGCGAGTAAGCCTGATGTCGGGCGGCAATCTGCAAAAGGCCATCTTGGCGCGCGAGCTGAATGAGGATCACCAGGTACTGCTGGCTGCAGCGCCAACTCGTGGCCTGGATATGGCAGCTGCTGAAGCGGTGCGGGCACACATCATCGAAGAACGAGCCAAGCGAGGTGTCTTGGTCTTCTCCGAGGACCTCGACGAAATCGTCAAGATGTCCGATGTCGTGCTGGTGATGTTTAAGGGCCGCATCGTTGGATCCTTCGCTAGCGATGAACTTGATCTCGACGAGATCGGCTTACTCATGACCGGATCCGGCACCCCAGACCCCGCCATACAGGCAAGCTCATGAGGAGCCCGATACGGGTCATGCCCCGAGGGGTCACTGGACCGTCGGTGCGCTTCGGCGTGCCGGTGGGGGCCCTGGGGTTTGCACTGTTATTGGGGGCGATCATCCTTGCCATCGCCGGCAATGATCCGATCGAGGCGTATCGCACAATGTTCGATGCCAGCCTCAACGGCTGGAAATCACAGTCACGCACGCTGGCACTGGCCACACCATTGATTCTCACCGGACTCGCTGCGGCGGTTGCGTTTCAGATGCGGGTCTACAACATCGGCGGTGAAGGCCAGCTCTACCTAGGAGCTATTGGCGCCAGCTGGGTCGGACTCGCGTTGCCTGCAAGCACGCCAATGCCACTCATGCTCAGCGCCATGCTCATCGTTGGTGCTCTAGCCGGTGCCTTATGGGCGCTCCTCGCCGCAATCCCCAAGGCGTATTTCAACGCCGACGAGATCATCACCACCTTGATGCTCAACTTCATTGCGCTGTCGCTCATGAACTGGTTGATCTTTGGTTCGCGGAGCTTCTGGCGCGATCCGCGACGTCCGGTACCAGGTGGAAAACGTCTGCCCGAAAACGCGGTGATGCCCAGCATTTCAGGACGTCTGCATATCGGCATCATCATCGCGGTTGTTGCCGCCGTATTTTTGTGGTGGCTGTTGCGTAAGACCTCGTGGGGGTTTCAGATCCGCACCATCGGCGACTCACCAAGGGCCGCGAGTTACGCGGGCATGAGTGTTCGGCTCAAGACCTTGACTGTGCTTGCGCTCTCCGGTGCGCTCGCAGCAATCGCCGGGGTCAGCGAGGTCAGCGGTGTGACCAAGGGCCTCGAGCCAGTAGCGCTGACCACCAATATTGGTTTCACCGGCATCATCGTTGCGGTAGTGGCTCGGTCCAACCCGTTGGGTGTCGTTCCGGTCTCGATCTTCCTGGCAGCGATAGCGACCTCAGGAAGCCGGCTGCAATCGATCGGTATCAATGTCGAAGTGGTCCTGTTACTTCAGGGCCTGATCTTCCTGACGGTGACCGCAGGTGAGTTCTTTGTCACCAACAGCGTCAGCCTCGCACGCACCGACGCGACGGCTACAGAGACCGAGGCAGCAGCATGAACGACAGTGTCCTGATCCTCTCGATTGCGAGTGCCATCGTCGCCTCAACCCCCATTTTGTTCGCAGCGTTGGGCGAGATCATCACGAATCGATCGGGGGTCATGAACCTGGGCATCGAGGGCATGATGCTCGTAGGCGCGGTCATTGGTTTCTGGGCTGGCAACACCACCGGCAGTCTGATGGTGGCCATCATCGTCGGTGGGTTCGGCGGTGTCGCTCTCTCGCTCGTTCATGCAGTGCTCGCGGTGACCTTACGAGTGGACCAGACCGTGTCGGGACTGTCGCTCGTGATCGTCGGATCCGGGTTCTCGTCGTTTATCGGTACCAGTGGTGAACCAAGCTTGCTCTCGGCCCGCAATGCTGTCGAGGTCACGCCCCTGTTTCCGAGCTCGATGCGTGACCTTCCCGCCGTCGGACCAATCGTGTTCGGCCACGACCTAATCGTCTATCTCGGCGTGGTCGCCGTGATCACTGCCACCTATGTGCTTAACCGCACGTCGGTCGGTCTGGCATTGCGGGCGGTTGGCGAAGACCCCGCTTCTGCCGATGCTGCTGGCATCTCGGTCACCAAGATGCGTTACCTAGCCACTGCAATCGGCGGGTTCGGGGCGGGTGCCGGCGGCGCCTACCTCACGGTTGCCATCGTTGGCACCTGGCAGAACGGGCTTACCGCTGGCATTGGCTGGATCGCCGTCGCACTGGTCATCTTGGCCGGATGGCGACCATGGCTCGCGTTGATCGGCGCGTTTGCGTTCGGTGGCCTGAACGGCCTGGGATTCACGTTGCAGTTGGCGCAGGTAAACGTGCCATCGGACTTCTTGAAGATGATGCCGTTCATCGCCGCCTATCTCGTTGTCATACTGGTCTCGGCCAGCCCGAACCGGGCCCGACGACTTGCCGCTCCCGCAGCGTTGGCCCAACCCTATTCTCGTGAAGCTCGGTAGATCCCAGGAGTAACCATGACCACTTCAGACGCCGACTTCATCCCGCTCGTCGACCTCGCCCCCTGGTTCAACGGCGACACATCGGCGCGCGCCGAACTCGCGGCCACCGTCGATTCCCACCTTCGACGGTGCGGCTTTTTGGTCGTGATCAACCATGGAATCGACCCAACAGTGCTTGCCAACACGCGAGCTGCGTGCGCCGACTTCTTCCACATGCCCGAAGCCGAGAAGGCCAAGCTGGTGCCTACCAATGATGTGTACCGAGGTTGGGTCGGCGGCGGCAAAGAGTCCAACGCAGCGACCTATGGCGTCGACACACCACCCGATCTCAAGGAGACCTTCGCCTACGGAACGGTCGACGTCGCCGATGAGTCGCTGCGGGACCAGCACCCCATGTGGTACGCCCCGAACCTGTGGCCCGATACGCCCTCCACGTTGCAACCCGCCGCCGAGCTCTTCTGGCGTGGCGCTCGCGAGCTTGCTGATGAGTTGCTCCAGCTGTTTGCTCTTGCGCTGGGTCTGGAGCAGGAGCACCTGCTCGACCATTGCCGCAACACCACATCAACCGGAACCCTCAACTGGTACTGGCCATTCACCCGAGAAGACCCGGTCGAAGGGCAGTATCGGATTGGCCCCCACACCGACTTTGGCACCGTCACCATTCTTGATCGCCAACCGGGTGTTGGCGGTCTGCAAGTACTCGACGATGCCGGCAACTGGATCGACGCACCGTGCATCGACAGCAGCCTCATTGTGAATACCGGCGACATGCTGAAACAGTGGACCAACGACCGCTGGCGCTCCAATGAACACCGCGTCTTGCCGCCAGCAGCGGGGGCTCCAAACGAGGAACTGATCAGCCTGATTTTCTTCCACGAGCCCGACGCAGATGCAGTGATCGTGCCTCTGCCGACATGCGTGAGCCCTGAAAATCCGGCTCGTTACGAACCCATTGCGGCCATGGACTATCTCGCAGAGAAGTTTGCGGCCCTGGCCGTAGGTGACTGAGGACAACCATGACGCCGACCGTTGCAACCACATGTGCAGACCCGGTCATTCTCGACCAATGGCACCCCCTGCTGCCACTTGATGAAATGACCGCAGACAACGTCGGGCACACGATCTTGTTGGGCGAACAGCTCAGCTACCAGCTCGACACTGATGGTGCTCCGGTCGTATGGTTAGCCGCCGATGCCGACGCCACCGCGTTGCCGGTGCTTGTCGAGTACTTGTATGTCTGGGTCTGTTTGGGTTCACCGCCGGAAGCACTGTTCGCAATCCCCGAGTTTGCCGAGCCCGATCGCCGCAATATTCACGCAGGCACCATCGGCGTGCACGTATCCGCACCCCGTGCAATCGAGAACTTCTTGGACATGGGCCACTTCCCCTATGTCCACACCGACGTACTCGGCGCCGAACCCCATACCGAGGTCGCTGAATACGACGTCCACATCGACCCTGACACCAACGATGTGTGGGCGACCGAGTGTGTCTTTTACCAGCCTCGTGCGGCCACCACTTCGACCGAAGGGCAGATGAGCGACTATCTGTACCGGGTGCCACATCCGTATTGCGTGATTCTGTACAAAACCACACCCCTGGCTGCCGAACGTATGGATGTCATTGCGCTGTTCTGCCGACCGATAGCTGAGGACCGTATCGAGGCCCACATGTTCTTGTGTTTGCTGGATCCCGACAACAGCGAGACCGTGATCCGCAAGTTCCAACAGACCATCTTTGGTCAGGACAAACCAATCCTCGAGAACCAATACCCCAAGCTGTTGCCGCTTGATCCTCGAGCCGAGACACCCATCCGTGCCGACAAGGTCGCGATTGCCTACCGACGGTGGTTGTCTGATCTCGGAGTCACCTACGGCGTCATCCCCGCAGCATGAGCGATCCAAGGAGCCTGTGGCATCCGGTTGCCACCTCGATTGACCTGCCCCAGCACCACATCTTTCACGGCCAGCTACTGGGTCGCGAGGTTGCGGTGTGGAGAGCCGACGACGACTTCGTAAACGTGTGGGAGAACCGTTGCCTGCACCGTGGTGTTCGGCTGTCCATCGGCACCAACGACGGCAATGAACTGACGTGTCGTTATCACGGCTGGCGGTATGCGAACCGCTCCGCTGGCTGCACCTACATACCGGCACACCCCGCCGATGCGCCGGCACGCACCATCTGCAACCGCACCTTTCCAGCCGTCGAACGGTATGGCCTGGTGTGGTCAGGCGAAGATCCCGTGGGTGAACCTCCGTTGGTACCCATGCTCGACGATGGCACACCGTTCACTCTGCGCAGCTTGCCAGTGAATGCCTCGGCCGAGATCGTGCTCGCCCAGCTCCGAGATCACCGCTTCCAGCCGGTCGGAGCACTCGACGGCGACCATGCCGCCATGGCCGTGACCGAGCTTGGTGACTTCGCGCTCGCCCTGACAGCCACCGGTGCGAACTACCACAGTACCGCGGTGTTCTTTGTGCAACCGGTCGACTCGGACCGTTCGGTGATCCGCGCAGTACTCACCGACACGCCTGCTGATTCCGAGCAGATCGCCGTACTCCGCCATCATGCGACCCGACTTGGCCAGCTCGTGGCCTTGGCTGAAACGGCGGCCACCGACCAGCCAGCTCCCGAACCCATGGTGGCAACCATCGACCAGGTGTCGCTGGCGTTGTCGGTCATGCCCGAGCGCGAAACCAATCGTTCGGCGCCGTTGCGAGTGCAGGTCGCCCGCAAGTGGGAAACCGCCCACGACATCATGGCGTTCGAACTGGTCTCCACCGGTAACCCGCTACCCACGTTCCAGCCGGGTGCACATATCGATGTCCATCTGCCCAACGGCCTGGTGCGCCAGTACTCCATCACCAATGGGCCAGGCGACACAGCCTGTTACCGAATCGGCGTCAAACTCGAAGCCGAGTCCACCGGTGGATCCCAGGCGCTACACGACACGGTGAACGAGGGAGACGTGTTGGCGATCTCAGAACCTCGCAACAACTTCCCGCTGCGGCGCGACGCACTTCGCACCGTGTTCATCGCCGGCGGCATCGGCGTGACACCCATGCTGGCCATGACTCAGGCGTTGCAACCCATGGGGCTCGCTTTTGAGCTGCACTACTTCGCCCAGGCAGAAGAACACCTGGCGTTCGACGAAATACGCAGCACGCTCGGCGACTACGTCACCGTGCACCTCGGCCTATCGCCGGGCGAAACCTCTGCTGAACTCACCCGGGTGCTCCAGGGATACGACCACGCCAACCAGGCCTACATCTGTGGGCCCGGACCCATGCTCGAAGCAGCCCGCACGATTGCGGCCGAAGCTGGCTGGCCCGATCAGGCAGTGCACTTCGAGTACTTCAAGAACACAACTGAAATCGACGACTCGTCGAGTTTCGAGATCGCACTCGCTCGATCGGCGGTCACGTTGCAGGTGCCGTCGGGCACCACGATTCTTGAGGTGCTCCGTGATCATGGTGTGGCTATGCCGTCGTCGTGTGAACAGGGTGCCTGTGGCACCTGCGTCGTCCCCGTTATCGAAGGCGACATCGATCACCAAGACGTGCATCTGAAACAGACCGAGCGAGACGCCGGCGATCAAATCATGACCTGTGTTTCACGGGCCACGTCCGACCGCCTCGTGCTCGACATCTAGGCAGGGGCGCACGATGATCAAGCTGTACGACTACGAACTGTCGGCCAACTGCTACAAGCAACGACTGATATTGAGCCTGCTCGACGTGCCGTATGAATCGGTACCCGTTGACTTCTTTCCCGGACTCGAACACAAGAGCGACGAGTTCAAGAAGATCAATCCGCTGGGACACATACCGGTCATCGACGACGACGGCTACGTGTTGTGGGACGCCCACGCCATCCTGGTGTACCTGGCGGCCAAGTACGACCCCAGCGGCCAGTGGTATCCCACCGGCGATCCCCAACTATTGGGCGAGGCGGCCTCGTGGTTGTTGTTCGCCGAAGGCACCACCAACACCGCATCGGCAGCACGGTTGTACGTGAACCTGGGTTACGACTTCGACATCGATGTGTGCCGAGCGGGCGCCCACCGGCTGTTCCGAGTGCTCGACGAACACCTGTGGTTCCGAGAACGCGAAGGTTTGGACTGGGTGTGCTCCGGCTCGCATCCCACGATTGCCGACATCGCCATCTTCCCCGATGTGGTGTTGTCCGAAGAGGGTGGGGTATCACGACTCGACTATCCGGCGCTGCGCCGTTGGACTGATCGAGTCAAGGCACTGCCCGGTTTCACCATCATGCCTGGCGTGTTCCCGGTGGGGACCAGTTAGTTAGTTGATCGGCGGCCATGCCCCATCAGCGGGCGCATGACCTGGTCTTCAACGACCGCTTCGAACCCAACATCGACCGACACGTGTTCGAGCCCAGCTGATTGCAGCGCATCGGTGATCTCGGCACGAGAGAGTCCATGGGCATCTTCAGGATCTTCGGCATCACCGTCATCGTCGCGTTCCCAATCCCACTGCACGAAGAAGCCGCCTGGCACCAACAATCCGGCCATCGCCTGGACTGTTGCCGGGTAGTCGTCGAGGAACGAACACACCGACGAACACACAATCAG
>DNHM01000191.1:0-1229 GCA_003485885.1 Acidimicrobiaceae bacterium | reverse complement strand
TCCCCTGGGAGGTGTCGACTGCCATGACTGAAGCACACCCCGATCGACAAGTAGTTCCGTGAGCAACCCTGTGCCACATCCGAAGTCCAACACCCGGGTATTCGAGAGTGCAAGGTTCGCCTGCTCAACCACGGGAATGACCGATGAGAACGCTGCCTGGGCATACGCAGTGGCCGCCGGGTCGTCGTCCCAGTCTGATGCGTACGAATCCCATTCCGACATGCCCGCACCGTACTACTGAACTTTCCGCCGTACGCTCAGCCTGTTCGGCCCGAGCGAACTGCGATCACGCAGGTGCATAGGGTTCGGCACGAAAGAGAACCCCATGAGCACAACCAACTGGGAATATCGGGTCACCTCGATCGCTGCTTCTGAACTCTCGACGGCAACGCCGGGTGCAACAGCAGCAGTCGCTCATCTGAATGCACATGGCATGCAGGGATGGGAAGCCGTGGGTCTTACGACGCTCGCCGGTGGCGAATGTGCAATCTTGATGAAACGCGAACTCGCGAAGGCTCGAGCGAGCGGCGGCCGGGTCTAACCCCAGTGAGGCCTCGCTTCGTCGAGCCGGTTTACCAGCGGACTTCGAATGCTGCGGCGTTGATACCGCTGCCCATACCAACAAGCAGAATCTGATCCCCGGAACCAACGCGTCCTGCATCGACCTCTTTAGACAACACCGTCGGAACCGATGCCGGTCCGGTGTTGCCGTATTCGGGATAGGTCTTGGGCGTGCGTTCAGGGTCGAACTTCAACAAGTCGACGAGCATGTCGGTGTGCACCTTGCTCACCTGATGGATCGCAAAGGTATGGACATCGGCAACATGCCACCCAAACGTGAGACTCGCTTCGGCCCAACCGTCTTCGGCCAGATTAAGGCCGCCCATAAGTAGCGCCTGTGAGTCCGTGCGACCGCCGTCGTAGTCGCCGACACTCAGTGCGTGGTGCTGGGTGGCAGACACGCTCAGCCCACCAAGGAAACGAGGCTGGCCATCGTAGGGTTCGGCCAACGACAGCACCATCGCCACCGCAGCTGATCCCAAGGTTAAACACGCGAACTGTTCACGAAACGATGCGTCGTCGGTCTCGGGGTCTTGCAGATTTTCCAGTGTCTTTTCGACAATGGGCCGGCCATCTTCGCCAGCCACGATCAGCGCATGTTCGATTTCACCCCGTTCGATCATGGACGCAGCAATCGATGCTCCCTGGAGAAACCCCAAGCAGGCGCT
>DNHM01000196.1:5993-12129 GCA_003485885.1 Acidimicrobiaceae bacterium | reverse complement strand
CCGAAGGCGAGCGGAGTAACAGTGCGTACTGGTGTGTTTCTTTTTGGCGGCGTGGAGATGCCAGATGCGGGCTCGGGTGTGCCAGCTCCGACCGACCGTCGTTATGGCAACAAGGAAGTCTGGGAAGCCACGGAGCGCATCCTCGACATGGGTGTGCTTGCTGACAAGCTTGGCTTCGACTCGTTCTGGTTGACCGAACACCACTTCCAGCACGAGGGTTACGAGGTCGTACCCAATGGTTTGATGCTCGGAGGCATCCTCGCCGAACGGACCGAACGCATCCGCATCGGCATGATGTTCAACATCATCGGCATGTGGCACCCGCTGCGCATGGCCGAGGACTTTTCCACGCTCCACAACATCTCTGGCGGTCGAGGTGTGCTCGGTATTGGTCGGGGCACCGTTCCCCGCGAACAAGAAAATTTCGGTAGCAAGATCGGCTCGTTCGACAACCCCGACAAAGCCGAGGCCGACGAGTTCAACCGCAAGCAGTTCGCCGAAGCAACCACGGTGCTGCGTATGGCACTTGACCAAGAGAAGTTCAGCTTCAAGGGCGACGTGTATGAGTTCCCCGCTCCGGGCATCCCGGATCGAGGTGGCTTCGTCGAAGACCTCACCTTGATCCCGCGGCCGCTCTATCCCTATGAGATGTGGCAAGCGATCACGTCACCGCCGACTCTCGAACAGGTCCCACGCAACGGCTGGGGCGGCGTCATGTGGCTCAAACACTTTGAGTTCATGAAGCGCTACTGGGATCGTTTTGCCGACGTCTATCACGAGACTCATGGCGTTGAACTCGCGGCAGGTGAGAAGCGCACCCTGGTGGTGAACACCTGCATCGCCGACTCGCATGAAGAAGCAGTTGCTTCGGTGCGCAACGGCCACGACGAGTTCTGGAAGTTCCTTGGCCCCTACGGCTGGAGCAAGGGTTACATGGGCGAAGGCGGCAAGCCTGCCGAAGCCGGACTGATCCCGTCGCTGGAAGAATCACTCGATAACAAGGTGTGGCTGGTCGGTACCGCCGACGAGGTCGCTGAGCAGATCCAGTGGTACCGAGACTATCTAGGCGGCGTTGACAACCTGGTGCTCTTCCCTGCCATGCCGGGCGACAGTTACAACAAGGTTGACGACCAGCTCCACCGCATCGCCGAGGGCGTACTTCCGCAGCTCTCATAGTGGCGTCTCGTACACGGATAACGAACGCACTACTGGCCGACGGCAGGCTCGTCGACATCCAGGTGGTCGATGGGCAGATCAGCTCCGTCGAGCCAGCCGACACTTCCGACGCTCCGGACAGCGATGCCGACGTCACCACCCACGATCTCGCTGGATGGCTTTTGCTGCCGGCCATGGCCGAACCACATGCTCATGTCGACAAGGCGCTGACTGCGGACCTCGTTCCTAATCCGGCGGGAGATCTTGCTGGCGCTATCCACGCGTGGGTTGCTGCTGCCCAGGCCGGGCGCATCACTCACGATGACACGGTCGACCGGGCCGCCATGGCTATGGAAATGTTGCTCGTGCGAGGCGTGACCGCAGTGCGTAGTCATGTGAACGTCGGCGAAGGGTATGGCGCGTCGGCGGTGCGTGCGGTGAACGAGGCTCGGTTGCGAGTCCAGGATCTTATGCATGTGCAGACGGTTGCGCTGGTGCAATCGCCGCTCACCGGCGATGCCGGCGCTGGCAATCGAACCGCCCTCGATCAGGCGCTCGAGGCTGGTGTCGACCTGGTCGGCGGCTGTCCACATCTCGAACCCGACGGCAACGCCATGATCGCCTACGTGATCGATCTTGCTACCAAAGCGGGACTACCGCTCGATCTCCACGTCGACGAAACTCTCGATGCTTCGGTGCTCACGCTTCCTGACTACGCCCGGCAGGTCATCGACGCCGGGTTCACAAACGGCGTGGCTGCAAGCCACTGCGTGTCACTCGGCATGCAGGGCCCAGCGGTGCAGGCCGAGGTGGCAGCGATTGTGGCCGAAGCCCACATGGCGATCTTTGCCCTGCCACAAACGAACCTGTTCCTTCAGGCTCGCGGTGTGCCAACCGCGCCGCCGCGCGGCCTGACCGCGATCGACCCGTTGCTCGACGCTGGCGTGAACGTCGGAGCAGGTGGTGACAACGTGCAAGACCCGTTCAATCTTGTTGGGCGCAGCGATCCCCTTGAGACAGCAGCGCTCATGATCATGGCTGGCCATCGCAGCCCCGAAGCCGCCTACGACATGGTCAGCAACGCGCCACGACGGGCCATGGGGCTTGCACCGGTGAACTTCGAATCTGGTGACCCCGCCGACTTCATGGCCATTGATGCGCCGACCGTGCGGGCCGCCATCGCCGATGCCCCCATGGCCCGCCGCACCTTCACCGCTGGTCGCCTGGTGGCCTCAACCAACCAACAAACCGCCATCCACCGCTGACACCGAATCAGGCTGTGAGTAAGCGCTGCGCACTGTTGATCGAGCTTGTCAACCATCCTGCACAAGACGGCCCATGGAGGGTCAGCGGATGGGTGAGCGAGCCTTGTCACGGTGTCGAAAACGTCAGTGTGCGTTCAGAAACTGACGCGTTAGCCGGTTGAATTCGACGGGTCGATCGAGGTTCATGAGATGGTTGCAGTTGTCGATGACTGCGAACTGGGCATCGGGCAGACCTTCGGCTAATGCACGAAGTGCCGCAACCGGGGCTGTTACATCGTCAGCACCAGCGAGACACAACGTTGGGACACTAATTTCATGGAGATGGTCAGTGAAGTCCCACGTGACGAGGCATCGCAGTGCCGCTCGATACGCGTCGGCCGAGATACGAGACATGGACGCTACGCAGTTTGTGACGGCGTCGGGTGGCGCGTCGGAACTCAGGAGACTGCGAACAACATCGGGCGCCAAGTCCGCAGGTGTTGAGCCGTCGTCGAGTGGCTTGAGTCGGGCGGCTAAAAACCGCTCCGAAAACGAGGCGCTGCCCCGGCCGAACTCAGACGACGTGGCAGCCAAGACCAAGCGGTCAACGCGTTCGTCGTAATCAGCGGCGAACTGTTGAGCGATATATCCACCCATCGATATGCCAACAATGGTTGCCCGGTCGACGCTGATGTCGTCGAGCACCCGGGCCAACATGTCGGACAGGTTTGGCCAGGTCAGTGCCTCGAGTGGCGGCGATAGGCCATACCCCGGCAGGGTCCACGCCACGCACCGGTAGTCCGAAGCAAACTCGGCGAATTGTGGCTGCCAGTTTGTGTGATCACCGCCGAGCCCGTGGAGGAAGACGAGGGTGGAGTGTCCCTCTCCGACCACCATGTACTCGGGGAGAGGTTCGTTCATGCAAGCTCGCCCTGCAACACGCCAGCGTCGACGACAGCAGTGCCATCGAGTTCTACGGTGCAGCCCCGCATGGGTAGGTCAAAGTGGCCAAGTGTGTGCCGACCTGCGACTTCGTTTGCTCCAGTCGAATACAAGAAGTTTCCGCCAAAGGCCCGAAGTTCGGTGCCGTTTGTCTGCGTCTTGTCATACATCGCAAGTGAGTCCCACCGGGCCGCGGGATTCATGCCCCAGCCCACGTGAGATACGGCGTATGCCTCGCGGTCACCCCAGGCTTCGAGGTAACTCTTCATCAAGGCTGCGTCGACGCCATCACCCTGAATATCCACGATGAAGTCGTTTTCTATGGTGCATCGAATGGGGGAATCCGTATACCGCTTGAAGGTCAGATTGACGTCGCCGACGTCCATCACCAGCGTGCCGTTCACCGACCCTTCGCCGGGGAAACACAGGCACAACCCACCAGGCCAGTGAGCGATGGTCCCGGGTCGTGCGGTGTAACCCCAGCTCGATCCAGCGGGTGCGGTCTCAACATCGATTGTGAGGTCCGTGCCGGCAGCGCTGGTGACACGCATTTCTTTGGCACCCCGCAACATCTTGGTGCCGATCTTGACCTTGGCCTCAAGCGCTGTATCGGGAACCAGTCGCTCAAGAATGTCGGGATGTTCGTTCGACACCATGAGGGTTCGAGCCCCACCACCGAGTAACTGAGGAAGTTCGGGTGCGTGCAGGAGACCCTCGACGGTGCAGTCGGCAATGAAGGCAACTTGCGACAAGGCAGCGATCACGGGTGCGGAACCGCCAATGGCATCGCTGGCCCCGGTGGAGCGGATCGCGACCGGAGCGGTCTGGGCCGGCGTCTGCATCGTGACCCGGAAAACGTTTGCGCCTAGTCGCTTGAGCGCCAACTCGCTGAGCTCGACATTGACGCCCCGACTTTGTGTTTCGGCGAGTACTGCGCATTCGTCGCCGGGTTCAACACCACACAGCCGAAACACCTCGGCAAATGCATCTATCCACTTGGCTTCAATTCGTTCAACGAGCATGGCTCAACGATGCCACACGGTGTGGGCTTCGACCCGATTTAGAACGGCCCGTGGTCGTCCAGGGTCAGACCCGCCATGCACATCGACGTTGTTCGCGCCGCAACGATGCCACATGGTTAAGGACTGCCAGGGTTAGCAATTCGTCTGGAGATGCGGGACACTTGGCGTATGCAGGATGCGCTATTCACGCCGGAACGTCGCGACATTGTTGAGCGGATGACAGCCGCGGCTGTCGACTTTCCGAGGCGTTCGTTCGACTCGGATCGAGATGCTGCGTTTCCCTACGAGAACTGGGAAGACCTGAAACGTGCTGGCCTGCTTGGAATCTGTATCCCGAAAGAACACGGCGGGCTCGGGGGCGACTTTGTTGCGTATGCGCTGGCATCTGAAGAGCTTGGACGACACTGCGCCACTACTGGCCTGACCTTCAATATGCATGTCGCCACCACCCTGCTGGTCGGCCAGATCGCCGACGACATGGATCTCCCCGACGATGTGCGCGCCACCCAACACGCCCGCCGGGAACAGCTCTGGCACGGGGTCGTGAACAATCACACCATTCATAGCCAGCCGTTCAGCGAGGGCACGGCCGCGTCAGCCACCGGCGGTTTCGCGACCATGGCCAAGAAGGTCGACGGTGGTTATCTGGTCACCGGCCGCAAGATCTTCGCATCGCTCTCTGGCGCGGCGAACGTCCACAACGTGGTGTGTATCTCCGACGCCGACGACCAGTTACATCTGATGGGTGTGCCTGCCGATGCCGATGGCGTCGAGATCGAAGGCGGCTGGGATCCGTTGGGCATGCGAGGGACCGACTCCCGCAATCTACTCATGACCGACGTGTTCGTGCCCGAAGGCAACGAGTGGATTCCACCAGGCATGTTCGAGCAGGCCGCATGGCGGTGGCCGTACTTCTATATGACGTTGTCGTTCTCGTACCTGGGCCTCATGCGGGGCATCCTCGACTACACCAGCGCCTACCTGCGAGGCGAACACGGCACCAGCGCTCGCCGTGACAACCACATCAAACAACATGGCTGGGCCGACATGCAGTTGACCTACGACCGTGCTCAAGCATTGTGTTACCGAGTGCTGGGCGAGGCGTCCGCAGATCCGTCGCGCGCATCACTGCGTCGAGCGTGGACGTCAATGGTCACGACCATGCAAGGCGCCCCTGAGCTGGCATCGAAGGCCATCGAGATCGCTGGTGGACGTTCCATGCTGCGACCTTCGCCGCTCGAACAGGCGTACCGCGACTCCCGCGCTGGCGCGACCATGTTGCCGTGGAGCGTCGAAGTCTGTCTCGACCGGCTCGGTCGCTTCGACCTCTATCCCGAATCCGATCGTTTCAACGGGTAGTCAGGGTTTCGGCTCGTCCCTCGCCCGCTAGTCGATGGCTCGGGTGTAGTTGATGCGGTTGTAGCCAGCTTCTGACGAGCGGTGGGTTTCGACATAACCCCGGTGTTCGTAGTACGTCGTGTTTGCTGTCATCGCCTCGTTTGTGTACAGCCGGATCTCGGTGAAGCCTGCGGAACGGGCTACATCTTCGGCTCGGGCGAGCAGGATCGACCCAATGCCGGTGCCCTGGCGCTCTGGCCACACTGCGACATTGTCGACATACCAATGGTCCGGCCGAGCCCACATCACGATCAGGCCGGCGACGCCGTCGCCATCCATGGCAACAGTCACAGCTTCGGCCCGAATCAGCGACTTGTAGTCGTCGAGCATTGGTGCAGGTTTCTCGCCGATGTCCTCGACGTAACCCTGATACGC
>DNHM01000196.1:178-5801 GCA_003485885.1 Acidimicrobiaceae bacterium | reverse complement strand
GGTGGCGCTTACCCGGGGTGATGTCCCAGAGAAGGTGGATTAATACAGCGTCTCGGCTTGACGGTCTTCAAGCTCGTTGTCGTAGGTCTGACCGTCGAACTCGCCGTCGGTGATAGCGGCCATGATCTCACCGGGTGAGGGCAGCGAGTCTCGACTCACCTGCACATCAGGATTCCACAGCTCTGCTCGCTTCACCGCCCGAGCACATTGGAAGTAGACCGATTCGACCGTGACCTCGATGACTGTGGCTGGCAACTTGTTTTGCATCGGGTAGAGCTCTCGAACGGCATCGTCGCAACGGAGCACTGCTCGGCCGTTCACTCGCATGCACTCGGTGATGCCGGGTGTGAGCCATAACAGTGCGACTCGCCCATCTTCCACAATGTTGCGCAAGCTGTCCATGCGATTGTTGCCCCGACGGTCCGGTAGGTGCAGGGTGGTTTCATCGACAACATGTACCGCCTGGGGCCGATCACCGCGGGGTGAACAATCCATGCCGCTCGGGCCAACAGTGGCCAACGCTACGAATGGCGATGCCTCAATCAGCGTTCGGTACTCGGCCAGAATAACCGGGCTTTCCTTGGCCAAACTGTTCGGGTTGACTTGCGTGTACAAGGTTTCGAGCTGTTCGATCGACGTAACGGTCTGTTTGGTTTGGCTCACACTCTGATGCTCGCAGACCCGACGTCGCGACGCAGGGAGTATCGATGCCTTCCCTACGGCTGGTCTTAACGCTCGATCTTGTGGGTGATTGGTTCGCTGCCCATACGGCCGCCGATCCACCCTTCGATGATGGCCGAGAAGGCACCAGCGTCGCCGCCAGCTCGCACGATCATGAGTGATCCGGGGCGGAACTTTGGGACACCGGCGCTTGCCTGCTCCGATTCGCCGGCTATCCCGGGGAGGGCAACCGATGGGTCGATGACCAGCAGCGGGTCGAGTTCGTCGCGAAAGCGTTGCTTCGACCATCCTGCATCGGCGAATACCCGTTGATGTTCGGGAGTCATAACCAGCATGGCTTCGCTTCGTTGATGCGGATGCCCGGTGGCGATCAGTCGCCCCGCAAGCGAACGGATCAGGTCTTCGGGTGTGCGTGACGTCTGATCGACGGCGCCGCTGGGTCCGTGTCCTGCGAAAAGTGTCACGGTCGAATCGGTAGGTGCGAAGCCTTGTTCGACAGCAAGTGACGGCCATCCCTCCGGCAGATTTTCTTCGTCTTCGGCGAAACACCAACCGACCTTGGACGGTGCACCCAGGGCGGAGCGGTCAATGCCATCGTCGCCAGGTTTGCCGCCGCCCAAATTGCGGATCACCAGCTGAAGCGCCCGCCCGATCGTGGCATTGGCCCGAGTGCCTTGACCGAGCGCGTTCTTGCCCGAGTTCAAACCAATCTCGTGTCGAATAGGTCCGTTCACGATGACGACAGGTCCGGAGAACCACAAGGTGCACAACAAGCCATGGATGTTGAACTGGTCGGTGCAGGCAGCTTCGACCGCAGCAAGGACGACCGGGAAGTACTCGGGTTTGCAGCCAGCCATAACCGCGTTGATAGCAACCTGTTCCACGGTCGCTGGTTCGAGCAGCGGTGGAATAATCGCCACCATTTCTTGGGGGTCTCGGCTGGTGCCTTCGAGCATGCGGAGCACTCGTGCCTCGGTTGGGGCAACGACAGGAAGTCCATCGGTCCAACCGCGTTCGTACATTGCTTCGACGTCGTCTTCGGCGACCGCAAACTCGACTCGCCGTTGCCGCAGCGGCGAGGCTCCGAACCGGAACGCCAGCTCGTCGACGATGTCGGGGTCTACCGAGAGCGACCCACAACCTGGGGCGTACCCAGCAATCTCGGGCGCAAGATCTTGCTGGTCGGTGAAGGTCTCCCATTGCGACCGTTCCCAGCCGACGATTCGGCTTGTCTCCATACCCGCCTCGATGCGCAGCAATGTTGGCACCGTCTCAATCTGGTGATGCCAGGAGACGAAAAGGTTGCCGTCATCGACGGCGTCGACAGCCTCGGGAAAGCTCGGGTCGTCCTGGCTGTACACGGTGAGCGGCTGACTCGTGGCTGCGAGCTGCGCAATGGCTGGTTCGATCAGAACGCAGGTTGGGCAATCTCGTTTCACGATGAGATGCAGGCCATCGGCGAGGGTCGGTTTCGTGGTCATGATTTCTGTACCGTCAGTGTTGTGTAGATGATGCCGATGTCGGTGCCGAAGTCGGTGTGGCCCGGCAGATACGGCGATGGGTCGGATATGTCTGCACTGCACGCACCAGCGGCGACAAACGAGTCGATAAGTGATGTGCAGTCGCGCTCGGCCCACAGATCGGTGCGCTGGGTGAAGATGACCACACCGCCCGGTTTCGTGATCCGAAGCAGCTCGGTGATCGTGGCGCTCGTATCGGTGAGATATGAGAACACGCCCACGCTGACGACTGCCGCGAACTGGTTGTCGTCGAACCCAAGCTGTTCGTTCAGATCGAGGTGTTCGACGCTTCGGTAAACGTTGCGGCGGCGTGCAGCTTCGACACTTGCAGGCGTGAAGTCGCCACCGATGACATCTTTGACGCTGAGCGCTTGGAGTGCCGCCCCGACTCGGCCGGTGCCGCAGCCCGCGTCGAGTACCTGACCTGGTTGTTCCTGGAGACGTTTGGCGACCATGGTCGCGACCCGCTCGGGAGCGTCATAACCCCAGCTGGTTACGTCGGCGTCGTAGTCGTTCGCGGCCCACGCGTCGTAGTACGCGGCGATGTCTGTAGGGGATGCGTCTGATTCGGCAGCAAGGCCCTGGCCCATGTCAGTCAACGACTTGATGGGCGAGCTCGGGGCGCGCTTGGTAGAGCATGGGCCAGCCGTCGCCAGCATCGATCGAAGACCACTGCGCAACGTCGTGAAGGATCGCTCGAGTAGCGACAGGATCATCTGAGTAGATGATCGTATGGAAGCCGTCAATCATGGATCCCCCCGTTGGGCTCGTACCCCTACGACCCTACTCACGGCCGCTGCCGTCGGTCCAGAAGCACACGCAGGGTCTGACCCCAGGTGACGCGGACAACGCTGGGCTGACACCTGGGCAGGGGGATTACAGCGAGTCGAGGTATGCCTTGCCCCGGGGGCTCAGTTCGTAGCCGGGCGAGAAGCTAATGGTTAGGCCCAGACCCTTGAGTTTACGAACGTCGTTCTTAAACGTCGGCTTGTCCAACCCGAGTCCTTCGGCCAAGTCGGGGGCTCGCACATGTGGATTGGCATCGAGCAGTTTGAGAAACGTTGTGGTCCACGGTCCCCGCTTCGACACCTTGTCGAGTCGAGCCAGCCGGGCCTGCAACTCGGCGATGTCATCCGCACTCAGGTTTGCATTCTCTCGTAGCACAATCCGGGGATCGACGCCGCCGTGTTTAACGGTGATGCGATAGATGTCGCCTTCGTCGCGACTGTCGAGTTCGGTGAGAAGTGCCGTCTTGGACACGAAGCCAGCTCGGTTGGCGTCGGCTGCGGTGATTGTCGACTTGGCGGTTTTGTCTACGGCAACGATATTCAACATGCCAACCGCAGTGCGGAGTTGACCGCCTTCCTTCACGGTTGGCTTGCGCCATTTCCGGAAGATGAGGTCGAGATCGCCAGCTTCGATCTGGTCCAGGACCGCCCGTTTGATAAGCACCAGTTCATGCTTGCACACAATCAACACAGACCTGCGGTGGATGCACAGACCTAAGGTGGTGTCCATGCTGATTACTCCGGAACGGGTCGGCGCCACGGTGAGTGACGTTGATGTTCGACAACTCAACGACGACGCCACCACCCAGTTGGCCAACGCATGGGCCGAACATGGCGTGTTGTTCTTCCGTGACCAAGAGCTCACGCCCGATGATCACATCACCTTTGCGGAACGGTTCGCTTCGATCGATGTGAACAAGTTCTTCAAGCCGGTGGAAACCCACCCGAAGATTGCAACCGTGCTCAAAGAAGCTGATCAGCAGGGCAATATTGGTGGCGCCTGGCATACCGATCACACCTACGACCAGATCCCTGCTCGGGGATCGATTCTGCTGGCACGAGAGGTCCCTCCTGTTGGTGGCGATACCCGATTCGCCGACGTGGCTGCGGCCTACGACGCGCTTTCGCCCGGACTTCAGAAGACCCTCGAGTCGCTCGAAGCGGTGCACAGCAATGAACATGTCTTCGGCAAGTCAGCGCAATACAACCGTGAGATGGGTGACCGCCTGGGTAATCCCGAGGGCGTCGGCAATGCTGTGCACCCGGTGGTGATCCAGCATCCTCAGACCGGCCGGAAGCTGCTGTATGTCAACCTGGCCTTCACCCGATATTTCGTGGGCTGGACAATGGAAGAGTCAGCGCCGCTGCTCCAATACCTCTACGAACATGTAGGTCAGTATCAGTTCACCACCCAGTTTCAATGGGACGTTGGGTCAATCGCTATGTGGGACAACCGCAGCACTTGGCATTGGGCGCTCAACGATTATCCCGGCCACCGTCGTCTGATGCACCGCATCACCGTCGCCGGAGAAGCACTCTCTCCCGCCACTTCTTGACACTCCTGGTTGTTGTCAGAGGGGCCGATAACTCGTTAGCCGAAGGTTCGCCATGCCAGGCCAATTGCTGAGAAGACGAGCAAGGCCAACACGAACTGGTCGAACGCCGCTGAGCTGAGCCGGTCTCGGATCCGGCTGCCTAGGGGGATGGTCGCTAGCGCAGGGATGCATGCCGCGAGCGTGACGATCCACAAACCTTTGAGCTCGCCGCTTGCTACGAGCACCGGAAATTGGGAGATGCCCGCTGCGGCGAATAGCACCGTGACCGCCAGGATCTGCGCGTTTCGGTCGAGCCGCAGGCTCTGGACCCACGACACCACGATCGGTCCAGAGATGCCTACGGCGCCCTGCATGATTCCTGCAGCTGACCCAACGACTGGCGCCCACCGGTGTGACGTTTCGGGGCCGACCTCGAATTCGGGCGAGGCCAGCTTGAGCGCCACGTAACCGAGTACCACCAGGATGAGCACCGCTATCAGTGGTTTCTCTGGAAGTGACACCAGCAGGAACGTGCCAGCTGCGCCGCCGACGAACGCGAACGCGCTGAGGCGAGCAAGGTCTCGAGTGCGTGACCAGTGCGATCGTTGCGCCCAAACCAAGGCAAGGTTGAGCGCCAAGTTCGGCAGCGCTCCAACAACGACGGCTTCTTCGATCGTAGCCACATACGAGATAGCGGGGATGGTCACGAACGGCATGCCGATGCCGCTGGTGCTCTTCAGTATTGCGCCAATAATGACCGACACCATGACAACCACGATCTGTGACGTGGTCATGTCGTCGTCTCGGATCTGTGACCCTCAGACCGCGGTATGCGCGGTACGAGACTCACAGATGCGGGGTGAGAGCGGTGAGAGTGGTGAGGAAGCTGTCGACGCTGGCGATGAGTGCGTCGCAATGGTCGTCGGTGATGGTCAGAGATAGGGCCATGAATCCCCGCCGGGCGATGTACAGGCCATCGTCGAGCGCAGCGTGAAAAAGAAGCTCGACCAGCCGGTCCTCGGTTGAATGGATGCACACCATCGAACCAACCCCGGTTGCCCACAGGGGCATGTCAGCAGCGGTGAAGGTGGTGTTCAAC
>DNHM01000196.1:0-165 GCA_003485885.1 Acidimicrobiaceae bacterium | reverse complement strand
CAACCGTTCGCGCAGACGATCACCCCGCTCGTTCACAGCCAGAAGTTTCGCCGGTGCAAGCTCATGGTCGAGCGCAGCAACCGCGGCCGACATGGACACGATGTTGTTCCATTGTGTTCCAGCTGCGCTGGAGTTGTCGTTGGTTGATCTGCATGGCAGCACGCA
>DNHM01000064.1 GCA_003485885.1 Acidimicrobiaceae bacterium | reverse complement strand
AAACCAGCCACATGAATCGGCTCGATCCACTTCATCCATTCGTCGCGCCACGCTGACTCGTCGCCGGTGCTCTCGAACCGGCACGGCCAACGTTCATTGAGAATCGAACGGGCGGCCAATGCCAGGCCATCGTCGGGGAACCCGACGAAGAGGGCAAGCCGGTCGCCGTCGGGCCGTTCTTCGATAGCGGTTGCACCCAATTGCCACAACCAGTCACTGCAAGCATCCAGATCGACGTCCTCGATGCGGACGACTAACAGTCCCACCAGCAGGTTATCCGTAACGTTCTATGAGGACCGTGTTGACGGTTGCCCAGCCGTCGACGGCCCACTGTCCAAACACCTCGGTTGACACCGACGCTCCGATGAGTCGGCGGGAGGGATCGACCCACAGGAAGGACCCTGAACCGCCGAAGTGGCCGAACGTTGTGGGGTCGTGGAGGATGCCGGTCCAGTGTGGCTTCTTGTTACCCCGGATCTCGAAGCCGAGGCCCCAGAGGTTCGGGTCAGCTGAGCCAAATCCAGGAAGTGCACCCCGGAGTTCGGGGAACACGGGAGACGTGGCCTGAGCGAGTGTCTCGGGCGCAATCAGCGTGGGCCGGAGCAGTTCACGCCCAAAGACGAGCAAGTGGTTCACCGAGGCTCGCATGCCGTGTGCGGGCGAACCCGACGCCTCGAAGCCGATCAGGCCCAGCGGCTCGATGACCGCTTCGACGAGATAGTCAGTAAACGACATACCCGCAGCGGCCTCAAGATGGGCGGCGAGCTGCTCCATGCCTACGTTCGAGTAGATACGTCGCGTGCCGGGTGAGAACGTGCTGCTGGCATCAGTCTCGAAACCCAACCCCGAGGCATGCGCCATCAGATGGCGGACCGTGGAACCGTGAGGTCCGGCAGGGTCGTCGAGCGAGATCGTGCCTTCCTCGAGTGCGACGAGGCACGCATAGGAGGTGAACAGTTTTGAAATCGACGCAATACGCGTGACCCAGTCAAGGTCGCCGGTGCTACCAATCGCCGACGTTTCATCAGCGATGGCAAGCACGCTGGAGCCCGGCCAGGTCGAGGTCAGGACCGACAGGTCTGCTGGTTCAGGAGTCATTCGCTTCAATTCTGAACGACGGGAGGAAGAACTGCACACATGGTCCGACAGCAATGGCCATCCAAATTGTTCCCAGACCAGCCACGCCGCCTAGCAAGAAACCAACGGCGAGTGCCGTGAGTTCGATAGCAGTGCGCGCTACCCAGGTCTCGACGCCTCTTCGATTGAGGGCGGTCATGATGCCGTCGCGCGGTCCGGGCCCGACGCTCGCACCCAGGTACAGGCCGCTTCCGAGTCCGAGCAATACCGGAGCGGCCGCCAGCATAAGCACGCGAACGGGCATGTTTTCGAGATCAGGAATCGCCCATAATGCCAGATCGGCGATCGGCCCGATGATCGCTACGTTCAGCACGGTGCCAAGCCCAACAGGTTCTTTCAGCCGCCACAACGCGGCCAGCAGGAGGACCCCAGTCAGTGACACGGTGGTGCCAAACGTGAGACCGGTCGTATCGCTGGCACCCTCGTGAAACACCGTCCACGGGCTTGCCCCCAACCGTGGTTCGACGGTAAACGACAGCGCAGTTGCGAAGAGCGCCAAACCACACAGCAGCTGAATGATTCGCCGAGTCCTGGGGAGGGCTACGGGAAGCCAGTGAAACCCGGCGAAGAGCCGTGTCGAGGGAAAAGTAGTGGTCACTCGTTTGGAAGGTGCCCAGCCCGGTGGCCGCCCTTCCAATCTTCCATCTTTGGCGATTCGCTGACGCCGCCGAGCACATTAAGTTGTGGCGCTTCGCGCATGCTGCGTTTCATCTCTGCGAAGCCGGGGAAACGGGCCAACGTAGTGACTGCTTCCCAGAGCGGAAGTGCGTCTTCGTCGGCGGGCACGCGGCTGATCACGGGTCCGAAGAACGACAGCCCGTCTGGCGGCTGGAAGGTGATGATCGGGGTCCCAACATCGCGCCCGGTGCGGGACAATGCGAGCTCGGTTTCTTCCTCGATCAGTTGATCCCACGAGGTATCGTCGGCCGCTGCGGCGTACTTCGTGTCCAGCCCGGCCGTGGCGAGGCAAGCGGTGGCAGCTTCGATTGATCCAAGGGCAGCTCGAGCTGCCTTACCGTCGGCCTGATCGACGCTGAAGTAGCTGTCGCCAAACGCGGTGTAGAGGGCTCCGAGCGGTTCGCTTCCGAGTTCATCGCGGACAGCAGCAGCGACCCGCAACATGCGAAGTCCAGCAGTGTGTCCGTGTTCGTAACCAGCTGGAAATTCGGTGTCGTAGTCCTTTTCCTTGTTCAGGATACGAAGGCTGATGAAGCGCCAGTCAACGCTGTAGCCAGACTGGGCGACGACCTTTTCGACCCACCGCGACGTGACCCAGGCAAACGGACAAATCGGGTCGAAGAAGAACTCGATGTCGGCGGTTGAAGAAGACGTCATGTGCCGAAGCTAGCAGCATGCGATTGCAGCGCCGCCTAACGCAGTACGCCCCATCGCACTGCGGGCCCGTGACTTTGGTGGTGAGAAATACAGGTGTCGGCGGCGATGCGCTCGGATCACTCCGGTNNGCTAGCAGCATGCGATTGCCGTGCAGTTCTCTGAACTGCGCTGAGAAACCACGATGGGGAATCGACGCCCCAAGAGGTCGGGCCATAGGCAGAGGCATGGGCCGGCGGTTTTGTCGCGCTGTTTCTGACCAAGGGCGGCCCGGGCACGAAACGCGCTGGTGGCCTACGCTGGTCTGGTGGACGTACAGAAGCTCAACCA
>DNHM01000163.1 GCA_003485885.1 Acidimicrobiaceae bacterium | reverse complement strand
TCCGAGTCCTCCGAGTCCTCCGAGGAATTGGCGGGCACGCCGACCCCACCCGAAACAACCCTGGCTGTGATTTTGGCCGCAGGTGCCGGTAGCCGCTTCAACGGACCTGAGCACAAGCTCAAATCCAAGCTGAACAAGAAGCCACTTCTGTGGTGGGCGGCCACCCATGCACTAGCGGCCGGTTTTGTCGAGGTCCTGGTCATCGAAGGTTCGATCCCAGTGACTGGACTCGTTCCCGACGCAGTGTCGATCGTGCACAACCATGATTGGGCCGATGGGCAGTCACGTTCGCTTCAGGTCGCCGTCCACTACGCCGATCTTTCTGGTTATGACACGCTGGTGATCGGGCTGGCAGATCAGCCTTTTGTAACGCCAGAAGCCTGGCGCCTGGTGTCCTCAAGCCCGAGTCCTATTGCTGTGGCCAAGTTCGACAAACAGGCCACACCGCCGGTGCGATTGCACAGCGATGTGTGGGGCCTGTTGCCATTAGACGGTGATGAAGGTGCTCGACAACTCCTCAGAAGTCGCCCTGAATTGGTGACCGAGGTACCCTGCCCAGGAAGTGCGGTAGATGTCGACACCGTTGTCGAATTCGATCAAGTACGCCGCAACCAAATGACGAAGGAACTTGGCTCATGGACCTGAATAACAGCTTCGAAGTCGCAGCAGACCGTGCCACTGCATGGCGAGTGCTCAACGACGTAGAGCGGATTGCTCCGTGTCTGCCCGGCGCTCAGCTCGAAGAGATCGACGGCGACGAATACAAAGGCAATGTCAAGGTCAAGGTTGGACCTGTCACGGCGCAGTACAAAGGCAAGGCCACGTTCATCGAACAGAACGAAGCCGAGGGCAAGGTCGTCATCAAGGGTGACGGTCGCGATAGCCGGGGCGCTGGCAACGCAAGCGCACTCATTACCGCCACGCTGCACGAGATCGATGCCGACAACACCCGCGTCGACGTCTACACCGACCTTTCGATTACCGGTAAGGCAGCACAGTTCGGTCGTGGCGTCATGGCCGAAGTGAGCGCCAAACTCATGGGCCAGTTCGCCGAGAACCTGCAGGAAGTTCTCGCACAAGAACAGGCAGGCGGCGATGCCGAAGCAGCCGATGAAGCTGTGCAGGACACCCCAGTCGAGGAAACCAAGGCCGAGGACCCTGTTGTCCATACCGGTCCTCGCAAGATCAACATGCCCGAAGCTGAAGCAGTCGACTTGCTCGATGCTGCGGGTGCGTCGGTCTTTAAGCGGGTCCTTCCTGTCGCTGCTGTTGCAGCGCTCCTGCTCATCTTGCGCCGAATGTTCCGCAAGGGTTAACGGACCGACCGGAAAGTTCCCGTCATGGCGATACCCCGACCGGCGGCATGGACCCCAGTCGACGACGCAGACTTCGCTGTCGTGGCCGATTTGCTCGGTCGTCACCCGCAAGGACATTTTGAGATCGTGTTGCGCCATGACGATGGCACACCACGAGTGATTCGTAATGCTCCGATTCTGGGCAGCGGTCGTCCTATGCCCACGCTCTACTGGCTCGTGTCGCCTCATGATCGGTTGGTCGTAAGTCGTCTGGAGTCGACGGGTGCGGTCGATGTCGCCGAGGCCGAGGTCGACGCCGATGAACTGGTTGCAGCCCACCAGGCATATCGGGCCGAACGAGAAGCACTGATTCCCGACGGCTACGACGGTCATCGCCCAAGCGCCGGCGTTGGCGGGACCCGTGTCGGCGTCAAGTGCCTGCACGCGCACTATGCGTACTTCCTGGCCGGTGGGCACGATCCCGTTGGCCAGTGGGTGGCGGATGCACTCTCGGCGGGCCTGGACGACTCGTGACTGACACAACAACTACTGACTTGCCATATGCGGCCATCGACTGTGGTTCGCATTCAACCCGGCTGCTGATCATGCATGGTGATACCACGCTGGTTCGCGAGGTCGAGTTGACCAAACTGGGCAAAGGGCTCGACGCAGCGGGGGAACTGCAGCCCGAGGCGCTCGAACGGGTGTACACCGCGCTCCGTCGTTACCGCAGCCTGCTCGATGACCATCAGGTGGACCCAGCAAGGGTGCGTGTGGCCGCCACTGCTGCTGCTCGTGATGCGTCAAACGGGCCAGAGTTCATTGCTGCTGCTTCCGCAATTGTTGGGTCACCGGCCCATGTTCTTTCGGGGGTCGAGGAAGGTGAACTCACCTTCCTTGGAGCGACACGCGAGCTCAATCCGGCTGATGGGCCGTTTCTGGTCATCGACATTGGGGGAGCCTCGACCGAATTCTCGTGCGGCGGCGACAGTTTCGACGACGCCATCTCGCTCGATATTGGTTCGGTCCGACTCACCGACATGTACATCGAGACTGACCCGCCAAAGGCCGAGGAATTGTCGAACTGCGTGACCTATGCCGCGGCATGGCTCGACGATGTGGATCGCGAACTACCGCAAGCACATCACGCCACGACCGTTGTTGGCGTGGCTGGAACAATTTCCACCGCCGTTGCGGTCGAAATCGGTATTCCGGAATATGACCGAGATCTGATCCATCACTTCACGCTGACTCGTGAAGCCGCCGAGGATGTCTTCCGCACACTCGCCACCGAAAACCGTCAGGATCGTGCCTGCAATCCGGGCCTTCCGATGGGTCGGGTTGACACGATCGTGGGCGGTATGGCCATTCTGGTAAGCATCATGCGTCACCTTGGTCTCGACAGCTTGCTCGCCAGTGAATCCGACATACTTGATGGGCTCGCCCGCAGTGTGCAACAGAATCGGCCAACATGATGAGGCGTCGCCCACCTGCTCCAGAACCAGCTCCATGGTTGACCGGCAATCGCATCACTATGCGTCCTCTGCGCGAAGAAGACTTTGAGCAGTGGCAAGAGGTCCGGCTCGCGAACGAGGAATGGCTGCTCAAATGGGAGCCGCTGCGTCCAGCGAACGCACCCGATGCTGTCCGCGACCGCTCGGCATTCCTGGTGCGGTGCGACGCTCGGCGCCGTGATCGACAAGCCGGGGTCGGGTTCAGCTTCGGCGTATTTGTCGATGGAAACTTTGCTGGCGAAATGAATCTGAGTTCGATTCATCGGGGTGCCCATCAGAACGCTTACGTCGGGTACTGGATCGATCATCGCTGCGCTGGCCACGGGTATACGCCCGAAGCGTTGGTCGCTCTCATGCAGTTCGGCTTCGACGAGCTCAACCTGCACCGGCTTCAGATCTCGATCATTCCCCGCAACAGCGCGAGTCGCCGCGTCGTCGAAAAGCTCAATGTCCGGGCTGAAGGTGTTGCCAATCGGTACCTGCAGATCAATGGCGTGTGGGAAGACCACATCCGTTACGCGATGACCAGCGAAGAATGGGCAGTGCGATGCATCGATCTCATTCCCACCTGGCTGGGCTAGTTGTTCTAGTCCGGGTAGTCCTCGTTTCAGCGCCCACCTCGACGGTCGTGGACCACTTCGCTACCTATACGGCAGAGTGTGCCAGCTAACTCAAGATGTTGAGTTCGTCTTCGTCGGTGGAGTCGAGCCATGCGGTGCCGGTGTCACAGTCACCCACGATTGGACACCAACGACAGACGATGCTGGGCCGAAAGACTGGCGTGTCTTCGCCACTGAGCAGAGTCTGATGACGTTTGACTCCGGCGATAACCCGTTCGGCGGCGCTCCACAGCAGATCCTGAGACACGATCTCGACGCTCAGTCGCGATTCATCGAGGTAATAACTCGCCAGCGCCCGTGGGGGAGTGCCATATCGAACCGTCTCGATCAGAGCGTAATAACGGAGGTCATCGACATGTGTGCGGCTGCGACGCCCGGTCTTCAGGTCGATGAATACTCGGCCGCTCCGATCGCCGGTGGGGCCGCCCAAGCTGAGATCGACCTTCCCTGACAATACGAGCTTGCTGTTCAGGAATTCGTAACGTCCTCGGACCTCGACTGCTGGCCTCCACTGTGGTTTCGATCGCAGCGGAGGAAAACCATCGAGGAACGCTTGGGTTGCGTTCGCTGCGTCGCTTCGGAGCTGAGCCCGTTCGGCTTCGGGCAGATGCAGCAGGTAATCGGCGATGGGGGAGCCGTCGTTTGTCAGTGTGGCAATGGCTTGGTCAACGAGTTCGTTGGCAATCGGCACGGTGCGCCAATGGACCGACAGTTCGATCGCCTTGTGTGCAACGGTGCCCCTGGCGACCGGGACATTCCATGCGAACTCGCGCTGCAGCTCATGTAAGTGGCGGGCTTCACAGCCAAGAACCTGGCTGAGCAGGAACTTGCTGATGAACAAATTGTCGCCGGCTTCCAGGTTGTCTGCGACCCCCTGGAGCCCTGTCGTCAGCCGTTCGCGCAGACCTGCCGCGAGTCCGTCGGGGAAGACGGGACGTTGTTCACCAGTAGCGCCCAATTCTTGAACCACACGCTCTTGTGCCTCGTTCAGGCCAAGAAGTGCGTTTGGTGTTGCTTCGCTCACATATCGGACTCTAGGACGGAGTAGTCTTTGGGCGGTGTTACCGACCTCACGATCGGTCTATCAACCATCCGTGTACACACCGTGAGAAGGAGTTACATGAGCACGCCTCGCAAGCTGGGTGTCTTGTTCTGCCTGCTCGGTTTGGTCGCGGTTTGTGTGCTGGCCATCGTGCTGAACACCACTGGCCCCTTCGCTGGGCTACCTGGCATCGAGTCATCTCTCGAAGCCGAAGCCAGAGCCGTCGTTGCGAACGACGATGTGGTGATCATCGCCGACGGACGAGCGCTGAGTGTGCAACTGCCGCAGGTCATGCAACCGGGTTTCGACCGAGACGAACTTGCGACTCGGCTTGAGGCAATCAGAGGTGTGCGATCGGTCGAGTTGTTAGGTGATCCGGCTATAGGTGCCATTGGGGCGCCGGATCCGACTGCTGTGCCTGCGCCGGATCCAACTGTTGTGCCTGCGCCGGATCCGACTGAGGAACCAGTCGCGGTCGAACCGACTCTCGACGAGATTGTGGATGGCCTCGACCTCTCCGAGGTAACTTTTGAGCCTGGGACTTCACGGTTCACCGCTCAAGACATTGCTGTCCTTGACAACATTGCTGACCACCTGCAGGGCCTCTCGGGCGGCCCGGTGCAGGTGCAAGCACACACCGACCGTGGTGGCGACCCCGACGTCAACTTCTTGCTTAGCCAGAACCGCGCCGACGCAGTCGTGGCCTATCTGATTGATCGAGGGGTCAACGGTTCGTTGTTGACGTCTCGCGGCTTCGGCGCTCAGGTGCCGATCGCCGACAACGCAACTGAACAGGGACGTGCCGCCAACCAGCGGGTTGTGCTCGTCGTTGAAGGGAACTGAAATGCTCTACACCGCACTCGAGATCATTGGTTGGCTCATAGCGGCTTTTGTGCTCGGTTTGTTGCTGATGTGGCTGCTCACCCGCGGCCGCAGCCCGGTGAGCCCACATGAGTGGGATGTCGCCCAGCGTGAGTTGAAGCAAGCCGAAGCTGATCGCACGTCGTTCAACAAACAACAGGTGCAGCTCACTGCCGACCTTGATGCCCGCACCCGACAGGTTGGCGAACTCGAAACAGCGATGCGAGCCCTCGAGGTGCAAGTCGAAGCCCAGACGACAGCACCAAATGCCGCCCACAGTGATGGAAATGGAGGCACCGATATCCACCCGGTCGCACATCTGGACGACACCGGGCGGCCCGACGCATCCGAAACAGTGCGTCTTGAGACGTCGCAGATGCCAGAGATCGTGTTGCCAAGCACGGTCGATGAACAGGTCGAAACACCGGCAATCGATGACACCGACGACTTCGACGATGATGACATGGCCAGCGTCGAGGTTTCTCCGTTGCTTGAAGCTGGCAGCAGCGCGCCAGCGGCGTCCGCTTCGGCCGACGTGGAAGATCTGCTGGAGCGCCTTGCAGCAACCCAGCAAGAGGCCAACCGTGTATTGGACCTCGAAGCCCGTATTGAAGAACTCACCCTGTCCAACGCCGATGCCGAGGCCGCGATCTCCTCTGCATCGTCGGCCCGGATCACCGAACTCGAATCCGAAGTCGGACAGCTCCGCGGGCGTCTTGATGAGACCAGCGCGGTCGAAGGCCGGCTTGCTGACCTTGAGGTCGAAGCAGGGCGTGTTGCTGGGCTCGAAGCCCAACTCGAGGTATTGCGAGCCGAACGCGATGCCCAGCTCGAGGCAGCCTCGCCGGTCGACGAACATGGTGAGTCGCTGGCCGAGCTCGAACGAGAACTCGCTATGGCTCGGGCTGAGTCCGCTGCCGAGCTATCAGCGTTGCGGCAACGGGTTGCCGACCTGCAAGCCGATGCCGAGCGCGTGCACGAAATCGAGGCTGAACTCGAAGGTGCCAAGGCCGCCGCCGCAGAACGCGAAGGACAGCTCGAAACTGCTCGTCGTTCAGCGATCGAGCAAGAACAGCTGCTCGAAGCGGCTCAACGTCTGGCCAACGAACACAAACATGACCTCGAGGTCGCACGAGGCGAGGCTGCGGGGTTCCGTGCCCAGCTCGATGCCACGAACGGCCAGGCAGCTCAGCTCGAGGCATCACTCGGCGAGATGCGTGCGAACGCTCGACCACTGTTATCTCCTTCCAATCAGGCTCGTATCGACGAGGTGCAGGCCGACCTTGAGCGGGTGCAGGCCGAGGCCGCTCTGCTCAATCAGACTGTTGCCGATATCGACGCCGGAACCAGTCCAGTCGAATTGTTGCGTCGCATCAATGAGTTGGAACTCCAGCTGGTTGATGCTCGACAAACCAGCGAGCAGTCTGCGGCCTTCCAATCCGAGGTGCTCACGCTACGGGCCGATGCGAATCGGCTTGCCGACCTCGAAGCCGAAGCTGCCGAGTTGCGCCAGCTTGCAGCCAAGGTTCCGGATCTTGAGCAGCGTCTGATCGATGCGCAAGAAGCCGTCGAGCGGGCCGACGATCTCGAAGTTCGTTTGCTCGCTGCAGTGACCGACGTCGAGGTGGCACAAAGTCGCGCGAGCGATCTCGAAAACCAAATTGGTCAAGCGCAAAGCCGTGCCGCCGAGCTCGAAGGCCAGATTGCTCAGGCCCAGAGCCGATCAACCGAACTTGCTGCGCAGGTTGCCGAAGCTCAGAGCCGAGCCNNGCCTCGACGTTCGAACAACAGGTCGCCGAGGCCCAACGTGCGTCCGAGACGGCATTAGCGGCGGCCGCAACCCAAGAGGTCCAGGCGCTCGAAGAGCAGCTTGGGCTGCTTCGTGCCGAATACAACGCGACGATCGAGCGGGCACAGAGCGCCGAGCAAGGTTTGGCATCAACCCATGCTGAGCTTGAAGCTGCGCAGGCACTTGCGGCTGACCGTGCCCACGAGGCTGCCGACGCCGAAGCAATGCGGGCTGAACTGCGGTCGGCTCGCGTCGACCTCGATCGTATGGCAGCGCTGCGGGCGCAAGTCACTGGTCTGCGAGCCGACGCCGAGAGCGCCGTTGCATTGCAGAGAGAAAACAACTCGCTGCGTCAAGAACAAGCGGAGCTCACGTCTATCCGCGCCGACCTCGACGCAGCACGTAGCGCGCTGGTCGCGGCTCGTTTGCGGGCCGACGAAGCCGAGGGTGCACTCGTGACCTCACGATTGAATGTCCAGCGAGCCGAGAAGGCACGTGCCGAGGCTCAAGACGACGCCGAACACGCCCGTTCTGTAGCGGGCGAAAGCCTGCAGATAGCTGCTGATCTGTCAGCAGCGAACGAGAAGCTGGCGACTATGCAACGTGAGTTGACGGCTGCCGTGGAGGCCCGTAGAGCAGCCGTCGACGCCCAGGCAGCTGCAGCGGTCCAGGCCAAGCAGGTCGAACAGGACGCGATCACTCGTATTCGGGCCGCGGAGCGTTCTGTTGTCAAGACCCAGCAGGCAGCGGACAAGAGCGCAGCTCAGGCGATGAAGGCCGCCGAGGAAGCCGCTCGGGCCAAGAGTGCACAGGCAGCTGCTGAGAAACAGGTTGCCGACGCCGTGAAGGCTGCTGCCGAAGCAGCGGCTGCGATGAAGGCCGCTGAGCAAGCTGCGTCCGACCAGATGAAGGTGGCCGAAAGGGCCGCTGCCGAAGCCCTTCGGGCTAGCGAGAAGGCTCAGTCAGATGCGGTCAAGGCAGCAGCGGCCGACGTCCGCGCCGCACAGAAGGCCGCTGCCGACGCCGAGCGGGCTGCTGCTACCCAGGCCCGAAGCGCCGAGCGTGCTGTCGAACGAGCCAATAAGCTTGCCACGGCAGACGCAGCGTCCAAGCTGGCTGCCCGCGAGGCCACAAACCGAGCCCGCAGCGCCGAACGAGCGGCAGCAGCGGCAGAGAAGCGTGCCGCCACCGCTGCGTCAACTGCTGCACCTGCGAAGAAGGCCGTGGCCAAGAAGACTGTCGCGAAGAAGGCTGCTGCACCTGCGAAGAAGGCCACAGCCAAGAAGACGACTGCTCGCCGTCCAAATCGGCGCGACGACCTCAAGCTGATCAGTGGTGTCGGGCCAAAAATTGAGCGTATGTTGTATGCCCAAGGCGTGTATACGTTTGAGCAGATCGCCTCGTTCACCAAGGCTGACATTGCCCGAGTCGATGCCAAGCTTGAGACCTTCCGAGGTCGCATCGAACGCGACAACTGGAAGGCGCAAGCCCGAGCCTTGGCCCGCCAGCGCAACAGTCAAAACAACGGATAGGTCCCACGAAGGCGAAGCCAGGTCGAGACTGTCACACCCCAGCGCGATACTGCTTGTGTGGTGGAGTCACAGTCAGTCCAATTTGGAGAAGCCGCTCGTTCGTTGGCATCACGCGCCAGGTCGCTCGAGCTCCTCACTCCGGTATTCAAATCCCCGCCCCGTATCGTCGGGGTAAGTCGCACGATTCGGCGTCGGTCGGATGGTCAGGCGGTGATAGCGGTGGCGTTCCGAAGCCGGCCGTGGAACGCGGTGTTGGCCGACATGATCGATGGAATCTTGCATATCAACGAGCTCAGTGGCGCTGCCGCTTCTCGGGCTCGCGACGATCTGTGGGAGACCTTGAGCGACCCAATCGAGGCTGCGGCATAAGTCGGTGGGGCGATCCCGCGAATCACAGCGCCGAACCGCCTAACA
>DNHM01000561.1 GCA_003485885.1 Acidimicrobiaceae bacterium | reverse complement strand
ACTGACGTGAATGCGACATCGGGCCACAGTGCACGCAGCTGCGCTTCGAACATCGCCAGGAAGACTTGATCAGGGTCCGTCTCAAACCATCGCTGCACGTCCTCGAGCCGGGTGAAGAACACATCGTGCGTGGTGTTGGCCCCCATCTTGATGTAGTAGCAACCGTCGGGATACTGCACCGGCGGCACCATGTAGATACTTTCGAGGTCGCCGGGGTCGTTCATGAACTTCACCGTTGGATATTTACCGAGTTGAGCAGCGTCGGCTGGCGTCACCTCGCCCAGAACAATCACTTCTGACTTGACCGTCACGTCGATCGGGCTTGGCAGCAGATTGTTGAAGTTGGAGAACGCCCCCGCCGCAACGAGGACCCGGGTGCACGTGATCTGCAGTTCTTCAGCGGTGTGCACGCAGAAGCCGGTTGCCGTCTGCACAACGTCGACGACTGTGTCCGTGATGTGTTGTGCCCCGGCGTTGGACGCCAGCACGTTCTGGGCCTGAATCAGTCGTTTTGGCCGAAGATAACCAGCTGGCGTTGGCTCGTGGGCTACGAAGTGCGTGTCTGGGAACGCCAGGCTTGGCCAGGTGTTCCGCCACGCGGCATCTCCCGGTGGATACAGCGTGAAGTCCACACCGGTTTCGTCCATAACGACACGGGGATCGGGGCTGACCCCGTCGCCGCCAGGACGGCTCGCAATAAGACAGCCCACATCGTGGAAGAACGAGATTCCGGATCGGCGTTCGAGTTCGCGGTAGTTGCTTACGGCCCGGCCGGTTACCTGGGCCCACGCAGCGTTGCGGTCCTGGCGGCGGGTCAGGCGGGCTTCATCATTGTGGCTCGAATAGACCCGATGTGGCGGTTGCGCTTCGCCGTTGTTCAAGGTTTCGCCTGCACCGACGCCAACAACGGTGTGACCTCGTTCGGCCAGGTGCCGCAGCGCCGCTGACCCGAACATGCCGTTCCCGATCACAACAATGTCGGCGTGCATGCTGTCTTAGCGTTCGGCAAGCGTTGGTCCGGCGCCTCGGACTCGGGTCTGGCGCATATATCGGCGCCATCGATTTGCGTCATAACCAGCACCGCGATGGAGCACACACCGGTTGTCCCAGAAGATGGTGTCGCCCTCACTGAAGCGGTGTGAGTAGACACCCTCGGGGATCGTGGCAGCTTCGTTGAGCTGATCGATCAGGCGGCGGCTCTCGATGCCGGACCAGCCGATGATCGACCGGGCGTGGGAGCCGACATAGAAGTTCTTCGCACCGGTGTTCGGATTGGTCCGAACCAGCTTGTGTTCGATGGGCGGCAACGATGCGGCATGGTTGTCGTGCACCGGGGCGACCTTGGTCCGGCTGAACACATAGTCGTGCAAAACATGGAGCGCGTCGATCTCAGCCTTGATGTCGTCCGCGAGTCGTTCATAGGCCGCTCGCTGGCTGACGAACTCGGTTTCGCCGCCCTCGCCCGGGACCTCGTAGGCGTGCAGGATCGACACGTACGACGGAACCTGTCGAAAGGACGAATCGGAGTGCCAGAGGTTGTTGCCCTTCTGGCTGAGTGTCTGTGGGTGCAACTCGTCTCGTTTGGTCTCGGCATCGACCACATTGCCGATCGTGCCTAAGAACTGAACCTCGCCGGTGCGACCGAAGAGCACATGGTTCTCTTCCGGCTCACCAAGTTGTTCGGTCAGAGCGAGCTGCGCTTCATCAGACATGGCTTGCTCTGGGAAGTGCAGCACCGAGTACTGGTCAATCGCGTGGCGTAACTCGACGATCTCATCGTCGCTAAGCGGGGCTGCCAGGTCGACGCCACGAATACGTGCGCCAAAGTCGACATGTAACGGCTCGTACTCAAACATAGAGTGACTCCATTGGTAGTGCGTGGCTGAGTTCAGGCTCGGTCGATGGACGCGATGAAGGTTGCGAACTCTTCGGCGGGTGCGGCGACAGTTTCGGTCTCGTTGGGAAAGCAACCGCCTGTTACATCGGAGCGGAAGGCGGTGAGTGCTCGCACCCGTTCATCGCGGATCTGGGCCTGCAAGCTTGCGATGTCGCCGTACTGACGGGCGTGGCGCGGAACTCGTCCTTCGCCACAGATGTCGGAGCTGAACAGGAACAACACATCAGCGCCTGCTCCTGAGCCGAGGGAGATGGTTGCCATGCCAGTACGGGCGTTGATAGCGGCCATGACATTTGCCGGGATGAGTTCACATTCGACAGCGAACGCTCCTGCATCTTCGAGCCGCTGGAATTGTGCCCAGAGTGCCGTGGCCTCGGCTGCGGTCTTACCGACCGAACGAACGCCGCCGTAGATCGTTGACTTCTTAGGCACAAAGCCGAGATGACCCATGACCGGGATGTCCTCGGCTGCTAGCCGTGCCACTGACCTCAGGCCCCGAGCGGTGATGACCGCGTCTGCGCCATTGGTCAACGCCTCGAATGCAGCGCCGAGGATGTCGTCTTCGGTGATTGCTCCGCCAAAGTCGATAGCCGCAGTTACGAACACCCGGGAGGAGCCGTCGCGCACAGCTGGCACGGAGCTCGCCATGCAGACCACCATCTCGATACCGGCCGCCTCGGCGGCCTGTGCCTCGTCGGCAGTTCCCGCGGTGACCTGGGCGAGCTGCCGGCCCTCGGCCTTCAGCTTGGTGATCGTGGCAACGGTGACCGTTCGATCGGCGTCTTGCCCGTTGTAGTCAAGGATGCGCACCATCTCGTCTCCTGGATTGTTGCTAGAGGTGCGGGCCAAGAGCAGCGGCAGCGGCAGCTACGCCCGAGCTAGTCATTGGAGTCCCGAGTGAATGAAGGGCTGCTTCGATCGTGCCGAGAGCACCCAGGATCATGGGTGGGTTGAGATGGCCCATGTGCGCCAGTCGAAAACCTTCGATACCAGCAATGCCGAGGCCCAGAATGAGCCCCGCTTGTTGCTCGCACAGTGTGCGTAACTCCGACGGGTCAAGCCCACCAGTGAGCACGGTGGTG
>DNHM01000320.1:4989-5267 GCA_003485885.1 Acidimicrobiaceae bacterium | reverse complement strand
GACATGGTGGCTGAATCCACGGTTTTTGACATACGTGTCGCCACCGACCCCATCGCGTTGGTGCTTGGCGCCGAAGGCGGCGGCCTCTCACGGCTCACTCGGGAACGCTGCGATGTCGTGGCACGTATCCCTCTTGCTGGCAGCCTTGGCTCGCTCAATGTCTCCACAGCAGCTGCAGTGGCGTGTTACGAGGTCGTGCGGCGTCGCGCCGAATGAGCCCGAGTTAACCCTGGGACAAGAAGACGAAGGGCTAGTCATGAGCCTGTTTTCAACCTGTA
>DNHM01000320.1:0-4890 GCA_003485885.1 Acidimicrobiaceae bacterium | reverse complement strand
TGGCGGTGGTGTCATCTTGTTGCTCGTCATCGCCCAGTTCGTAGCCCCGACGGTCGCGATACCCATCCAGGGTTCGATCCAGCTTGTGTCGAACGGCTCGCGGGCGGCACTGTTGCGCCACCAGATCTCGTGGCCGGTCGTGGGTTGGGTATCGATCTTGCTGTTTCCGGCCAGCTTGATCGGCGTGGCGGTCGCAACCTCGTTGCCCGATGACGTCGTACGACTCGTACTGGCAGCGTTTGTTTTGGTGCTTGCGTGGCGGCCACACATGCTGCGAGCGTCGGCGCCCAGGTCTCGGGCCGCGAGCGACGCTACGTCCATGCTTGTTGGCGTAGGCGCGGCGTCTGGTTTCCTGAATACGACCGTTGGTGCCAGCGGGCCAGTGACCTCGCCGTTCCTGAAGGCGGTGACAGCGTCTCACAAGGCGTTTGTGGCCAGTGCGGCCATGACCCAGGTACTCGCCCACATAGCGAAGCTGGTGGCGTTCAGCGCCCAAGGCTGGTCGATCACCGATCACCTCGACATGATCGGTGTTGGGGTGATCGGTGTGATCGCGGGCAGCTGGGTTGGCACTCGGTTCCTCGACCGAGTCAGCGAAACCGGCCTGGATCTGGTGTTTAAGGTCGTGCTGACATCGTTGGCCGGGCGGGTGATCTTCACCGCGTTGACTTGACCTGCGCTGTTGGACGGCAATCACTGCGCCGGGCACAACGGCGCGGTATCAATTCGAAGTACCGTTTAGTCCAATGGTGACTTCTGATGATGTCGGTGGCGAGTTCAAACCCGAGCGGGGAGTTTTCGTCAATCGCACGTTGAATATGCGTTCGGTCGAAGCGGTTGGCTACGACATGGATTACACGCTGATCCACTACAACGTCGACATGTGGGAAGGCGCTGCCTTCGACGAAGCACGCGACCTCCTCGCCGCCCAGGGGTATCCGGTCGCCGATCTGCAGTTTGATCCCGAGCAGTTCACGATCGGTTTGGTGTTCGACCTCAAACTCGGCAACGTGGTGAAGGCCACACGTTTCGGCTATGTGGTGCGGGCCCAACATGGCAACGAGTTGTTGAGTTTCGAAGAACAACGAGACGTCTATCGCGAAGACATCGTCGAACTATCGAGTTCTCGTTTCGAGTTCATGAACACCCTGTTCGAGCTGTCGCGGGCCAGCCTGTTCACCCAGCTGGTTGCGTTATTCGATGCCAAGCTGCTCGATGGTGTTCGCGACTATTTCCAGCTGTACGACGTGATCAACGAGGCACTCGGCGAGGCCCATATGGCTGGTCTGCTCAAGGCCAAGATCGTTGCCGACCCCGATCGTTTTGTAGATCTCGACAAAGACATCGCAGCCACGCTGCTTGACCAACGGCGGGCCCGCAAGAAGCTGGCACTTATTACGAACTCGGACTGGGCGTACACGTCCAAGATGATGAACTACGCCGTCGATCCGTGCTGCCCCGAAGGTACCACCTGGCGGGATCTGTTCGATTTGGTGATCGTGTCGGCGAACAAACCACGGTTCTTCTCTGGGTACGATCCCATCTATCGAGTTGTCGACGAAGACGAGTCGCTCCTGCTTCCGCACACCGGTCCGCTCGAGGCCGGCCATGTGTACTTCGGCGGCAACGCTCATCTGGTCGAAGAGAGTCTGGATGTGTCTGGTGGTCAGCCGTTGTATGTGGGTGACCATCTGTTCGGCGACGTCCATGTCACGAAAGATGTGTTGCGATGGCGCACGGCGCTCATCGCTCGCGAGCTCGAAGCCGAAGTCGCCGACGCCATCACGTTTGACGAACAACAACATTTGCTCGAGGCGCTGATGGCCGAAAAGATCGAAAAAGACCGACGCCAGGCACAGTTGCGGCTAGCTCGAGCCAAGGGCCGTGGTGCCGAAGTCGCGGCTGAACTGGCTGAGGTTACGGCCCGAGCCGTCGAGCTCGACGAACAGATCGCCCCGCTGGCTCGGGCAGCGTCAGGGCTTGGCAACGCAATCTGGGGGCCACTGATGCGGGCCGGTAACGACAAAAGTCTGTTCGCCCGCCAGGTGGAGCGGTACGCCGATGCCTACACCTCACGGGTATCGAACCTGCGTTATGAGACGCCGTATGCATATCTGCGAGCAGCCCGGGGCTCGCTGCCGCACGATCGAGTCAGCCACCCACACATCTGATCCGAAAAGTTATGTTCCCCAGGGGAACATAACTTTTCGGCAAAACTGGAGCCCGCGGCGAGACTCGAACTCGCTACCTCCTGTTTACAAGACAGGTGCTCTACCGGGTGAGCTACACGGGCAAGTTGACCATGATAGTGGGTTCAGACGTAACGCGGCTCAGGGAAATGTTGCGAGGGTGCTCGCAATGGGCCGTCTGACCGGCCACACTCGTTGTGTGGCCTTGTCAAAGATGGAAATGTCGCTCATCGAGTTCGAACGAACCTGGTGGGCCGACGATCAACCGAAGGACTCGGCGATCGCCGACCAGTTCTCGTTGACGACCGCCGAGTATTACGAGCAACTCCATGCTCTTATTGACTCTGATGAAGCCCTTGAACACGACCCGTTGGTCGTCCGCCGGCTCCGGCGCATGCGTGATCGTCGCCGTCGTGAACGTTTTGGCGAGATCGCGGACAGTTCCGGAAGCTAACGAGAGCTAACGAACGATGAGTTCTTCAGCTCGGGGAGCATTGTTGGTGGCTGTTGCTGCCCTGCTTGCGTTTCTCGTTTTGCGCGGAGCGGCTGATAATTCGCAATTTCCGCTGGCCACAGGTTCGGTGGCTGAGCCAACCGCATCGGTGGAGCCTGAGCCCGAAATCACGCCCGAGGCCGTCGAGGTAGGTCCCGGCACGGTCGAAGTTGATACGTCTTTGGCTCGCGACAACAGCGAGGTTGCTGTGTTAGTTGCGAATGGTTCCGGTGTCACCGGTCAGGCGTCGCGGCTCACTTCGCAGCTACGTAATCAGGGTTTTATGACCCGTGAGCCCATTAACGCCGACGATCAGGCTGCGTCGACCATCTTTTATCGACCAGGTTTCGCGGCCGAAGCAACCGTTGTACGCACCGTGCTTGGCGTAGCCACACCGATTGCTCCTATGCCGGAACCCGACCTGTTTATTGGCGACGGCATCGACCTTGCCCCGGTAAACGTGCTGGTCCTAGTTGGCGCCGACGACCTGGCTCAGTCCTAGATCCGCGCGACTTGGGCTGTGGTTGTAAAGCACAGCCACCTAGAGTCGCTGAAACATGCGAGTCGTTGTTGCGCCTGACAAATTCAAGGGCACCGCAAGCGCGTCTGAAATAGCCAAGGCCGTAGCCCGAGCTGTTCGAGAGGCGGGCCATGAGGCGGTCATGGTGCCTATGGCCGACGGCGGCGATGGCACACTCGAAGCACTCGGCGGCCCAAACCGCACGACCACGGTCACCGGACCAACTGGCGAACCAGTCGATGCGCCTTGGCGACTGTCAAAGCGCCTCGCCGTCATCGAGATGGCATTGGCCTCGGGGTTGGTACTGGCTGGTGGGCCCGAGGGAAACGATCCACTGAACGCGACAACACGCGGTACAGGCGAGTTAATCGACGCAGCAATCGCTCGAGGTGCACAGCGGATAATCGTCGGCTTGGGCGGTTCAGCTACTACTGACGGTGGCCTTGGGGCGATCGAGGCCATCGGGTCACCAGCTCGGCTCGCGGGGGTCAGCGTTGAGGTAGCGACTGATGTGAACACGCTTTTTGTTGATGCAGCGAGGATATTTGGCCCTCAGAAGGGCGCTACAGGCGCACAGATAGCCTTCCTCGAGGCGAGGTTGCGCGGTTTGGCTGAGCGTTATCGGGATGATTTCGACGTCGATGTCGAGCAGATTATTGGCAGTGGGGCTGCTGGAGGGCTCGGCGGTGGCCTGGTGGCCTTAGGTGCCACGATCGTGAGCGGTTTTGAGCTGATAGCCGAGGAGCTCGGCTTGTTCGAAGAGATCGAACAAGCCGACCTTGTGATCACCGGCGAGGGTCGGCTTGACAACGAATCGTTCGATGGCAAGGTCGTTGGAGGAGTCATCGAAATGGCGAGCGAGGTTCGGGCACCAGTTGTTGTTATTGCGGGTGCATCCGTGGATCCAGCTTTGCTTCCGATCTCCGAGCATGTGTCGGTTACGTCGTTGACCGAGCGCTTCGGGCTCGAGCAGGCATTGGCCTCCCCCGCTCGCTGCACGCAGACGGTTGTGGACGAATTACTCTCAGACAGCACCTAGCGGCTTCTTCAATCACCTAGAACGCGTGCGGTGATCCGAAAGCCGATTGGCGAGTCGCCGAACCAGTGGGCGATGTCTACAGTGGATACCGAGTGATTAGACCGACCGTTGATCCCGCCTTGCATGGCATCCTCAGAGCGGCGGTCGGTCATGGCCTTGAGGGCGGTGCACCATGGCCCGATGAGCCGTTGAGCGAAGACCTCTTCCGGCACGCGCTCCGGTTTGCGGTCCGTGACCGTCTGATAGGTGTGCTGGCCGAGGCAGCCATCGATGGCACCTTGCCGCTCCTTCCTGACCAGCTCGATCAGCTGACCAAACACCACACGGGATCGCAAGTCCAAATGCTCAATATTGAGCAGTTGCTCCTCCGCGTAGCTGACTCGTTTGGTTCAGCCGGGATCGACTTCCGCGTTCTTAAAGGTGCCGCCCTGTCGCATCTTGTCTATGCCGATCCCTCATGGCGGACAGCGGCTGATCTGGACCTGCTGATCCCCTCCGACACGTTCGATGACGCTGTAACCACTGCTATCAAGGACTTGGACGGCGAACAGCGAGTACCTGAGGTGAGAGCTGGCTTCGACCGTGAGTTCGGAAAGGAGTCGATGGTGCGGATCGGGCCGGTTGAGCTCGATCTCCATCGAACGTTCGT
>DNHM01000231.1 GCA_003485885.1 Acidimicrobiaceae bacterium | reverse complement strand
GGCGTGAGCTGCCATCGACATGGCGGGGGTCATATTGAACCCGCCGCGGCCAGCCTTGGCCAGGCCGGTTCGGGCGTAGGAAACGAATACTGCTTCGCGCATCGCGAGAACTCCAAAGTAAGAGACGGTTCTAACACGCTAGGTCGCAAGACCCCTCGAAGGGAAGTTGAGATGACGCAAGAACGCGCTTTCTTCCCGAGCTCGCCTGCATACCGGTCTCTATCTGATCGTCATAACTGGCCCGTATGTGGGTCAGAAACGCCGTCGGGCCTGGTCAATCAAGCGATATGACAGTCAGTACGCGGTGAGGTCGGCGAACGGTGTTGTCGGGTCGATTGGTTCACGGAAACCTATGAACAAGGCCTCGAAAGCCATGGCGAATAGGCTCCACTTTTCGATGGTTCCGCCAGGGCCGGTCGGACGGTCGATCATGGTGATCTGATCGTTGAAGCTGCGGCGCATGGCAATTCCTTCGACGAGTGATATGCCAGCGGCCGTGAACTGTTCCATAGTGACGTTCACATGCCGTTCAGCCTGTGATAACGCATCGTGTCGCCAATCCGGTGGCGCAGGTGATGACCGCAGCGATCCATACACGGCGGAAAGTAACGCTCGTTCTGGGGCCTCGATGATGTTTGGTAACTCGTATTCGCTCCGACGCGGATAATAGAACGCAGAGCCGCAGAGCCGCAGTGCGCTGGGCAGTCGATCCAGCCGTGAGCTGCTGTTCATGTCGTTCGAGTTCGGCGGTGATCGCAGCGTTGATCGCATGTTGTGTCTCGGCTCGGCTCGGCACCGCGCTCACGTAAGAGTTTGGCGCCCGCGTCGATCAACTTGGTGCGCACATCTTTGAGGGTCGAGGCGGGACCTGGGCGTCGGGCAGAAGCGGGTCATGGTTCGCACAAGAAGTCGGTCGGTCGCCGATTTTAGTGCACGTGGGTGTGATCAAGCCGAGACGGGTGGGTGTCTGCGTGCCTGGGCGAAAGCGACGGGCCACCACCCCCACTCGGTTCTGGCCCAGAGGGGCAGCGTTAATGCGGCGGCAATATGGCCTGTGGTATGTTCCCCGAAGGAAAAGAGCATGAACTGCGCGCACTGTGCGCGCACGTTTGGCTTGAGAGGGAGAAAGCATGATACGTCAGAAACTTCTGATGATGTTTGCGCTCGTTTTGAGTGTTTCGCTGTTTGCGGCCGCATGCGGTGGTAGCGACAGTGATACTGAAGAAGCGAGTGATTCAGATACCACGACTACTACAGAGGCCGAAGACGAGCCTGAGGCTGAGGCTGAAGCTGAAGAGCCTGAGGCCGAAGAGGACACTGACGATCAGCAGGCAGTCGACACGACGCTTGATGAGGAAGAGCTTGAAGAACTGGGCTCCGACGATGTCGAAGAATCTGCGGTCGCAAGTGGCGATCCCGTTCCTGGTGGCACGCTCGTTTTGGGCAGTACCCAGGTGCCTCGCCACCTCAATGGTGTTGTGCAGTCGGGTTATGCAACCGCTGTTCCTGGCACGCAGCTAAACGCCAGCCCATTGTTGTTCGACGATGAGTTCAACCCCCAGCCATACCTGGCAGAGAGCTGGGAGGTTGCCGAAGATGGCCTCTCGGTCACGCTGAACCTGGTCGAAGGCGCCGTCTTCCACGACGGTGTACCCATCACCTCAGCAGACGTTGCCTTCTCCATGTTGGCGGCACGTGACAACCATCCGTTCAAGACGATGTTTGCACCCGTCTCCGATGTCGAGACACCAGATCCGCAGACCGCAATCGTCCGGTTGAGCCAGCCTCACCCTGCGATCCTGTTGGCGATGTCACCTGGCCTGTTGCCGATCATCCCCAAGCACATCTTTGACGACGGCCAAGACTTGAAGACCCACCCTCGCAACACCGAGGATTTCGTTGGTTCCGGTCCGTTCCGTTTGACCGAGTACGAAGCTGGCTCGATCATTCGTATGGAGAAGTTCGAAGACTTCTTCATTCCTGAGCGCCCATACCTCGACGAGATCATCATCGAGATCACGCCTGATCCAAACTCGATCGTTCTCGGGCTTGAGAATGGCACAACCCATGTGTCGGCCAGCCTCGGCGCAGCCGCAAACATCTTGCGTCTCCAAGACAACGAAGACGTTGTTGTTACCGCCCAGGGCCACGAAGCCATTGGTCAGGTCACCTGGCTCGAATTCAACGTTGCCGATCCGATCCTGTCAGACGTTCGGGTTCGTCAGGCGATTGGTTACGCCATTGACCGCGACTTCCTTGCCGACGTGATCCAGCAGGGCACCCAGTTCCCTCTGACCACCGGCATTGTTGCGGCAAGCCCGTTCCACAATCCTGACACTGAGCACTACGACGTCGACATCGAAGCCGCCAAGGCACTTCTGGCCGAGGCCGGATATGCCGAGGGCGAGATCAGCCTTGCCGTTGATTACATCCCACCAGGCCAGCAGGCCGATGCGGAGTACATCGTGCAGGCGCTCGGTGACATTGGCATCAATGCCGAACTGAACGTATCTCCCGACTTCCCAACCTGGGCTGGTCGAGTAGCTGCTGGCGAACACCAGTTGACCGTGAACAATGTGTGGAACTGGGGTGACCCAGTAATTGGTGTGCACCGCACCTACCTGAGCGACAACCGTGTCGGAGCAATCTGGACCAACAACACCGGTTATGAAAATGCCGAAGTTGACGCATTGCTCGACAAGGCTGGCAAGACATTTGACCGTGACGAGCGCATCGCTCTCTACGGCGAATTCCAAGACATCGTCGCCGACGAGGTGCCGATCTACTTCTTGACCAACCCGCCGTTCT
>DNHM01000336.1 GCA_003485885.1 Acidimicrobiaceae bacterium | reverse complement strand
CTGCCAAACGCATGGAAGGCCGGCGGGCGTTCGTCACCGGCGGTGGCAGCGGCATCGGCAAAGCGACGGCGATTCGGCTCGCTGCCGAGGGTGCCTCAGTTGCCATCGCAGACATTCGCGGCGATTCGGCCGCCGCAGTAGCAGCCGATATCGAAGCGGACGGCGGCACGGCGATAGGCGTGGAGACCGACATCGCCAGCGAAGCGAGTATCGAAGCCGGCGTCTCCGAAGCCGTGCGCGCATTCGGCGGACTCGACGCCGTGTTCGCGAATGCGGGCACAGCGGGGTCAGGATGGCTCCACAAGACCACGCTCGACGACTGGGAAACAGTCATTCGCGTCAACCTCACCGGCACCTTCTTGACCGCGAAACACACCATTCCCCACCTGCTCACCAACGGCGGCGGCGCCATCGTGACCACCGGCTCGATCTCGTCGCAGATCATCGCGCTGGGTGGGGCCGCAGCGAGCTACGCCGCATCCAAAGGCGGTGTTCTTCAGCTCACCAAGGCGATCGCCGTCGACTACGGGCCCCAAGGGATCCGAGCGAACTGCCTCTGCCCGGGAGTGGTCCGCACCAGGCTCGCCCATCATGTGCGAGCTGACACGGAGAACCACACCACCCCGGTTCCCGAAGGTGGCCAACTGCCTCGTCAGATGATTCAAACACCGATTCCACGAGTCGGCACACCCGAGGAACAAGCAGCGGTCGCAGTGTTTCTGCTGTCCGACGAGGCTTCGTTCATGACCGCCAGCGCGGTGACGGTCGACGGCGGCTACACCGCCGTCTGACAGCTCTCCAGTCGATCGAAGCTCTCCACAATGTGATGCCCCATGGGGTGTGAGCGGACCTAGCCACGTCGCAAAACAAACAAAGCCACCCGGTGCGGGCCAGCTCATTTCTTCGTGGCAGGGACAGGCCGTGCAGCCCAACCAGTGAACCGATGACCTTCGGGTTATGGGTGAGACGAGCCACCTTGCCGGTCCACCCAAAAGATGCGGCTAGTCCCAGGCGGCTCGTGCCCACACACGCCTTGTCGCATTTGGCAGATCAAGGATTGGCGCAGTCATCCCGTGGCGATGCGCAGGATCACATAAAAAATGGCAATGGAGCCCATCATCACGGAGGGCAACCAGTCCTTCATCGCATCGTCAGCCTTCTGGTGATAATAGGCCGCGCCAATCGTCATCCCGATCAGACCAACAGCCGCCAGCACACCAATGACCGGCAGGTCGTGGTGAAGGCCAAGAAACACGCCAGCTCCGCCGAACACTTCGAGACCGCCGATCACCCGGAACAAACCAATGGGCAACCCGAGGTGTTCACGGGTTTTGGCCATTGGTTTGATGTCGACCAACTTGCCGATGCCGACCATCATGAATCCAACACCAAGCACCACAGCAACGATCACGTTCAGGACGTACATACCGTTTCCTTCTGCGCTTCCTACCGCGCTTTCTGCACGCTTCGTTCTGGGCACTCAGGTGGGGTCGGACCCCAGGTGTGAGCGGTTAGAGATAACCAGAGTCGGGAACAGCAGGACCCGAGTTGCGGGCCTGCTGCGCGCCTTGCGCTGGTGGTTGTCCACCGACTGCACGCTGCTGTTGCATCTGTGCCTGCATCATCATCATCTGCTGCTGCGCCATCTGAGCCTGAGCGGTGGCGGTTGCTTGCATGCCGCGAAGCAGGCCCTGGATCCAGCCGACAAGTTGTGCGTGAGCGACCCGCATCTCGCTCTCGCTAGGCGTGTCGCTGCCGCAACAGGCGTTGAACTCCAAAAGTTCCTCGTGCAGATCGTCGCTCAGGATCCCACCGAGCTCTTCGATCGTCTCCTGACGGATTTGATCAAGACGCATCAGACCAGCATCGTCGGTCTCGGTGTCCTTGAGCTCGGTCAGCATCGTCTGCAACATGGTGCCGAGACGGATGAGCTTCGCCGGGTCGCTTACATCGGGCTGCTGATCAACCGACGGCGTTAGCGGGGCCTCGGCGACGAGTTCGCTCGTCGATTCGCTGGTATCACTCATTGGGCCACTCTACGGGTTGACCGGTCGCGTCGCTGCGCAGGGTCCACCCGTCGGTTTGGCCCACGACACCCATGAACAAACACAACCACTAGCGGTGCCTGATCAAGTACTCGACGATCGGTTCGATCTCATCAAACGCGGTGAGCACCTCGGCGTACGCCTTGCCCCGCGCTAAGTGCTGCAGGACTGGATAGATCGGCTTAACCGTCGTCCAGTAGTCGATGTCGAGAAACACCATGGGACTCACCTTGCCGAACGACTCGTAGTGGTTCTGGGTGGCGTCCTGGAAGACCTCTTGGATCGTGCCCGCGCTACCGGGAGCAAACACCACACCAGCCAGGGCGATGGCCAACAGGCCATCTTCACGGATGCTGTTGGCGAAATATTTGGCGATCTCGGTGGCAAAAACGTTTGGGGGTTCGTGGCCGTAATGCCAGGTCGGTACACCCAGGCTTGACCCGACCGCTGGTTCCGGTTGCGGCCAACGAGCCCGCACATCGAACGCCGCATCAAGCCACTCGCCAACCGGCTCAAAGGTTGCAGCCGTAGCGAGGACTTCCAACGCTTCGTCGAGTGCCTCGGGCGGATGGGCCGCCATCCATGCGCCGAAGTTCGCGGCTTCCATCGCGCCTGGCCCGCCGCCCGTGGCCACGTAAAAACCGGCTGAGGTGAGCGCTCGGCCGAGATGGGCTACCTGGATGTACGCCTGGTCGGTTCGAGTCAAGCCGTGCCCGCCCATGATGGCTACGACCGAGTTCGAGCCGACATCGACCAGATGCTGATGCAGCGCATTGTCGATCGCATGATCATGGATACGTTCCGCGAGCGTGCCAACAACATGCATGTTCTCGGCGTTGCGTTTGTGCTCGTGATACGAAAGCGCATCGGGCGTGGTCTGGTAACTCTCGTGGTCGCCGACCACATAACCCGCATACAACTCGCTGGCGTCGTAGAGCCCGCCCCGGAAGCTATGGAACGGCAGAGTCTCCATTGCCGGAAATACACACGCCCCATGATCGTTCAGATACTCAAGCGCCGAAGCCTCGAGTCGGCAACCCAAGAAGAACGCACCTCGCACATCAGACTCGAACAGTCGCCAACTGCGCTCACGCAGATCCAGCCCCTGACATGCAATATTGGTCAGCGAACTGTGCCCATCCAGATACTCATCAAAGGCACCGAGCGACTCAAGTTCCATCACGCAGTGCACGCTATCCCTGCCCATCTAGGGTCTGGGTCGGTTCATGGGGTGACGGCTGTGGTTGGGCACTGCCCTCCAACTCGTGGCCTGGGGACTGACGTTGCCATCAGAAAAAGAAAAGAAGCACACGGCTCCGAGTGCCGTGTGCCTCAGTTGTCGAAGATCTGCGTCTGAGTAATGGCGCAGGTCGACGAGGTTCCCGTGACGGGAGCTAGTTCTGAGCGCCGACTGCTTCGTCGGTCATCAGTCGGAAGGTCGTGAGCTGATTCTTCCACCATTCGGTCTCAACTGCAGAGCGACCAGGAATGTTCTTCAGTGATTCTTCGATCACCGCTACCAGTTTCACATCGTCGCCTGATGCGGAACGAAGGTCAAGCAAGCCGTCGATAACCCGGGAGTGACTCGTAAGTGCCCCATCGAGCGACTCGAGCATGCGATCGATTTCGGATTGGAGGATTGAATCAGTCATGTGTGTGCACTTCTCCCTGTGTTTCTGCAAGGTTGCGTTGATCTTGTCTGAGAAAGGAACGCCTCGAGTAGTGAGAACATTCCCTTGGCGACACCTTTAAGTATGGGCCAGAATCCGCCGAAGTAGTGTGCCGATTCGCACTTGTTTCGTGTCGCAAATGCCACACATGGCCCAACTGCGGGGTTGTGGAGGTGTTGTCAGCGCGTTGACAGTTGACACACCCGGTTCGTCTGGCTCAGAACCCGAACCGATGACTGTGGAACCCATGCGAAATACGGGTTCCTTGGTTGTTGGCCGCCGTTGCCTTTGGACTAACCGCCGGCGTCGTCTGAATCCTCGGTGCTGGCGTCGTCGACATCAACGGCGTCAGGGTCGGCGTCGGCGTCGACCGCATCAGCATCAGCAGCTTCGGCGGCGGCGAGCACGCCTCGGGCTGCTTCGACCAGGGTTTGGTACTGACCCAGGTCGCCGTCCAACAACGCGTTCTTGGCATCGTCGAGCAGCTTCAGTGCTTCCTCGGCCGCAGGACCATCGCCGATATCGAGACCCTCGCCAGAACTGGAACTCAAACTTGGGCTGGTCAAGCGATTGAACGACACGTCGCCGACACAGGTTGCATCGTCGTCGCTGTCTTGCAAGCCACGGACTTCGACACCAAAGAGCGCTCGGATCGAGTCGGCCATCGAATGACACATGACGACGCTGTCGGCGTGCGACACGATCACCCATTCAAGGTTGGGTTGTTTCGTGCCGGTTGCGATCACGTACAGCGGGCGCACGTAGATCAGCGAGCTTTCGATCGGCACCACGATCAGGTCGCCGAACTCGACCGACGAACCTTCGTCACGAGCGTTCAACAACGAGATCTGACGGCTGACTTCTTCCTGGGACGTGATCTGCGATGCTACAAGACCAGGTCCGGGGGCTTCGTCGTCGCCACCAACGTTGGCGACTTCGTAGCTCACAAGACGGCCGTAGTCTTGGGCGCCGACTTCGCTCACGCCTACCATGAACGACTGCAATTCCTTGCGCTGATCATCGGCCGAGAACGGCACGAATGACCGGAAGATCACGAACTCCTGCTTGGTGTCATCGGGCAATCGGAGCAAGCTGTAGTACGGGTCGACCCGGTCTTCGGAGGAAGAAGAAACACCCTGCGCATTGGTCGTTGAGGTGAGGTCCGCGCCGAGCACCCCGCCCGGATCCTGCGCAACGGCCCATTCGTCGCTGCCTTCGAGCAAGTCAGCAGTCTCATCAATATCGATGTGGTACTTGGCCCACATGTTCGTCTGGATCGTGAAGATGTCTTCGGGGTAACGCAGATTGTCGAGCAACGATTCGGGCATCTCGGTCATCGG
>DNHM01000124.1 GCA_003485885.1 Acidimicrobiaceae bacterium | reverse complement strand
CGAACACCCAGAGCCGCTTAGGCGTCTCGGCAGCGAACTCGGTGATTGCCTGCCCGGTCGGAGCGGAAGTGAAACGCACGTCTGCACCGTCAGGAACCTCGAGGTCGATGCGGCTAGTCAACACCATCGTCGGAAAGGCACCCCACTGCCAACCCCATTCAACCGCCTGCACATACGAGGCCCGACCCATGATGACAGCGCCGATACCCTCGAGGAACGCATCGAAGTCGAACTCGGCGATTGGGTATTTTTCGAGATAGTCCACATCACCGTTCTCCCGGGCGATGTAGCCGTCGAGGGTCACCGCAAGGCTGGCAACGATGTCGTCGACACCAATGATGGGGTTCATGCTGGTTCCAGTTCGGGCGCTGCGTAGGTGATCTGATCGCCAACGGTAATGGTTCCTGATCCGAGCAGTCGGAAAATGGTCCCGGCACGACGCCGCAGAGCTGTCTTGGCACCGGCGCCGATGTCGTCATCAAGCAATTTGCACGGTGCAGCAATTCGCACGACTTCGAGCAGCACGCCGTTGATGAAGATGCGCTCACCCGGTTTTGTGGGGATTTCAAACCCGGACACGGTGATGTTGCGGCGGGTGAGGTCATGGGCGATCGGGGCTTCGAACACCGCTTGAGCCTCGGCAAGATCCTCCGATGATTGCACACTGACATGGCGATGCTTGGTGCCGTGGTAACGGTCGCCGACCAGTCCTTTACCTTCAACGGCTTCCACCGACGGAACAGACCTCATCGGGATCTTGCGAGCAGGTGAGACGTAGATCGCGTGCACCGCTCCACCGGTGGAGGCATCGATGCTCACACCGGCCACCAGTCATCAGCCAAGACTCTTTTGCCGCCACCAAACTTGTGATGCAGACGCAATGCCAGCTTCCTCAGGGGCGAATCAGCGAGCCGAAGCCAGGCGCGATTGCGGCGCTGCGTGTAGTCACGGGTGTACGGACAGACGCGGACGCAGACAGAACAGTCGCTGTTGATCTTGGACCAGTACGAAAAGCACTTCTCGCCATCGATGCTCCATTTGCGGATGCCCTTGATGTTCGATTTGTTATGACGGTCCGTTGAAGGTTTGGCATCGGGGATGGCGCGACTTGGACATGCCTTGGAGCAGGCATTGCAGATGGCACACATCTTGGCCACGCCGAACGTAATCGGAGCGTCCTTGGCCAACGGCATGTCGGTGAAGATCTTGCCGAATCGCACACTGGTGCCGAACTCGGGCGTGATCACCAAGCCGTGTTTGCCGTATTCGCCCAGGCCAGCCTTGATGGCATAGGGAATGGCGAGCGTGGTGTCGTTCATCGAAGCGATGGCCGTGTAGCCAAGGTTGCGGATGAATTGGGCAATGGTTAGCAGCACCACCGCGTCCTGCGAGTACCCCATACCGGTGGCAGCACCACTAAGCGCGGACGGGGCGGTGTCGATGAGTCGTTCATCCATGGCCTGGCCGATAACGATGACCGTATCGACTTCAGGCGGAAGCGGATTGGGTTTCGCCTGACCGGTTGCAGCGGAGAATCGCTCGGTGTACGTCCAACGTGCGTCGTAGTCGGTGATCCCAACAAGGTCAGCACCCGACGTCTTGGCTGCATGCTTCAGCAACTTCGAAGCATCGTGCGGGGTACCGAGATCCAGGCGCTCCTCGGAACCATCGCGAAGCATCGACAACGGGTCGAGGAACCCATCGCGGCGGTCGTCGGCCTCGTACATCTCGGCGAACACGTCGGCTACATGCCAGGTGGCGTTGCGGAACGCATAGTCGAGTTGTCGGAAACCTTTACCTGCTCGCCAGTTGGCTAGCGGTCGCCGGTACGTGCTGTAGAACCGGTCAGCCCTTTCGTCGCGGAGTTCGCTGTCGGTTCGTGACCGACTGAATACATCGTCGGCCTGGCTAAAACGTTCGAACTCTGGCCGTACATCGAACCCAGCACTGCCGTCGCTGGCGTCAGAAGCGACGCGCACGGGAATACGTGTGCGTGCCCGGAGTTCGGCGTCGTTGCGTCCTGTGTGCATGCGCGGTTAGTGCGCCATCATGATGCCGACGGCGAAGGCCAGCACCGCAGCGATGAAGCCGATGCCTCCGGTGATCCCTCGGACCGATGGTTTGTCTGTGCTCTGGTGCATGGCTGCGGCCAGGCCGGTTGTGACGACGAGCAACATCTTGATGCCAAAGGCGGCGTTATAGCCAGTGGTCACGTCGGATAGATCTACGGCCATGATGTTCCAGATGCCGGTAACGACCGTGAGCGCAAATGCGGGCCACGAGACTCGTCCGAAGGCAGCAGCGACCTGTTTAGGTGCATCGCCGCCAAGCTTCCGAAGTGCTGGCAGAAGGCCGAGCATGACGATCTGGCCGCCAAGCCACACGGTCACACCAAGTAGATGCAAGATGGTGCGGATTTCGTCGGCGCCGAATTCGATTCCTGTCATGGCCCCAGTCAACCACGCAAGCAACGATTCCCACGACACCCACCGCCGGGCGAAAGGTTTAGGCGAAGACCACGGTGCGGTCGGTGACCAAGAAGACTTTCTCGTCGACGTGAGCCTTGACCGCAGCCGACAACACGTCGCGTTCGATATCGCGGCCAACAATGACCATGTCCTCGGGGGCGTCGAGGTGGCTCACGGGCCGCACGTCTTGGGTGATGATGGGTCCCTCGTCAAGATCAGCCGTCACGTAGTGCGCGGTGGCCCCAATCAATTTCACGCCTCGGGCCCACGCCTGGTGATACGGCTTGGCGCCCTTGAAGCCCGGCAAGAAGGAATGGTGGATGTTGATGCAGCGTCCCGCCAGCCTGCCGGCGAACTCGTCCGACAGCACCTGCATGTAGCGCGCCAGTACCACGAGAT
>DNHM01000206.1:9719-11719 GCA_003485885.1 Acidimicrobiaceae bacterium | reverse complement strand
TGACCGACCTGTAGCCGACAACGAGAGCGAAGAAGGTAGGGCACTCAATCGGCGAATTGAGTTCGCTCTGGGTTAGCACCGTGTCTCTTACCTACAGGTCCCTTAACGAACTCCTTGCCGACGCTGAACCAACCGGCGAACAGACCGTGCCCGACAGGCTGTTTGGCTGCTGGCGCCGTAACTGGATTCGATTCGGTGATGACGGCGCCAAGGATTCCAGCGTGCAGGTTCGGTGGCTGCAGACTGCGTCGGGTATGGGTGACCTGCGCATCGATCCCCAGCAGACACAAGCCGAGAGCGACTCATCGTGCGGCATCACCATCGTCGACCAAGAAGCTGAACCCCATATGACTGCAGGTTGGCTCGACGGCCCAACGGGATTTGCACAGCAAGCAGTATCGAACTTCCCTGAGAAGGGCTGGCTGGTATGGGACACACCTTCGGTCATGCGCGAGTTGGCTCCGAGCGGTGCTTACGTCGAAGAGTGGGAGCGGCTTCCGGATTCAGTCGGCCCGGTCGCCCATTTCATAGCGCCCGATGCCCCGACAACAACGAACCTCTATGTTGCAGGTCAGCAGGTGTTCCTCGCAGTCAGGAGCCCCATCGCTGGCGGACTCCACCAATTCAGCTGCGCGACCCATGCGGTGGCAACCGACACGCTGACCGTCGAACTTTCATCCTCACCGACCGCTGTCGGCAAACCACTGAAGCTCAACAACACGGCATGGCAGCTCATCAGCTACCGCCACCTGTGACACTTCCACCGAGAACGAACCGCCGGACCATTTCGCATCGACAGGCATCGAACTACGAGAGCCGCCGAACCCATGGCATAGGGGGTGACGCCACAACAGCGCAGCAGGAATTACGCTCAGAAGCCCGCCCTCCCTTGTGCGACGGGCCAGACCTATGACAGATTCCGCTCTCATCGGTGGCGCCGATCAGGTGCCGTCGCCCGCTCCTCCCCCGGTTCCGACCGATCGCGCAGCCATCCTCGTCGCGGCTGGCATTCTGCTGAGCCGCGTGTCCGGCATCATCCGCGAAGCCGTACTCTCGCGGTGGCTCGGCGCAAGCAACATCGCGGCTGACGCCTTTGCCATTTCGTTGCAGATCCCCAAGATGTTGCAGAATCTGCTGGGCGAAGGCGCTCTTTCTGCCTCATTCATTCCGGTCTATAGCTCTGTTGTTGATCGAGACCCGCGGGCCGCCCGCCGTCTCGCTGGCGCTGTCTTCGGACTTCTCGCTGCGCTCGTTGGAACCATCGTGCTGGTGCTCATGTTCGCGGCACGCCCAATCGTGGGGATCATCGTCCGCGGCGCCGGCGATACCCGCGCCGACCTCATTGCCGAACTCGTCCGGACCATGGCACCAGGTATTGGTTTCATTGTGTTCGCTGCATGGTGCCTTGGCATCTTGAACGCCCACCGTGACTTCTTCCTGAGTTATGTGGCACCGATGTTGTGGAACATCGCCATCATTACAGCGATCCTGATCTGGACCACCCAGACCAACGACAGCATCGAGTTGGCTCGCGCTGGTGCCTGGGGTGTCTTTCTTGGTGGAGTCGCACAGTTCGCAGTGCAACTGCCACGCGTTCTGCGCATCGCAGGACCCATCACCCCATCACTCGATCGCACCGGAGGTGAGCTACGCGAAGTCGTACGACGCTTCATTCCCGGCGTTGCCGGACGCGGGGTCGTCACTCTCGGAACATTCACCGACATTGCACTGGCTTCATTTCTGGCCGTCGGCGCAGTAGCAGTGTTAACCAAGGCCCAAATCCTGTACATGATGCCGATATCGGTATTTGCCGTCAGCATCGCTGCTGCTGATCTTCCCGAGTTGTCCCGCGAAACGGCCGATGCATCGGCAGCAACCGACCGAGTTCGCACCGCCATCGATCGAGTGTCACTCTTCGTTGTATTCTCGGCAATCGCCTTTGTCTTCGGTGGCCGAAGCCTGGTCGGCGCGCTCTTTGAGGGCGGCCAATTCACCAGCGA
>DNHM01000206.1:0-9601 GCA_003485885.1 Acidimicrobiaceae bacterium | reverse complement strand
GACGTGGCTGGCCCCGCCAAGATTGCACTCGCCCGGTTGGTCGTCGCTGCAGTGGTCGGCTTCTGTCTCATGTTTCCAGCCGATCGTTACCAGGTGGTCGACGGCCTGGTCCGTCAGAGCAACGACGTCGCCTTTGGGCCCTTAAGCGAATCGATCCGCGAACAGTCCGATAGCCATCGGCTGGGCGCTGTTGGGCTGGCAGCCGGGGGCGCAATTGCGGCCTGGCTCGAATTTGCGCTGCTTGGTCGCCGGCTCCACCGCACCACGACCGCCCTCGGAATCTGGGCGGCTCTGCGCCGTCTGATTCCTGCGACTTTCGCAGCTGGCATTGCGGTCGCCGGGCTCGCTGCGGCGCTGAATGGGCTCCCACCATTGTTGGCAGCGCCGTTGGTGATCGGGCCGCCAGGTTTGCTCTACATGGTGGTGGCAAAACGATGTGGGAACATGACCGCCGACGCCTTGATCCGTCGAGCTGTCGGCCTCGTGCGATCATGACCACATGAAACTCGTGGGCCTCGTGCCCTCACCTTCACCGCCTTCACGAGCTTCGCCATAGCGTGGGGCCAACCAGGTCGAGTCAACCGCCGCAGTCAAGTAGTCGCTTTGACGCGGAACCGATAGGAATACTCCATGGTCGCCGCGCTCACATCGTTTCTGCTCGCCGAAGAAGGCGACGATACAGAATTCCTCGATCTCGAGGTGCATGGGTGGCAGTGGGCCATTCTCGGGGTTGCCATCGTTGCACTCCTGGCCATCGATCTCTACCGCCATAGAGAGGCCCACGCTCCGACCTTCAGCGAGGCCAGCAAAGAGTCTGCGTTCTGGGTGCTCTGTGGCGTGAGCTTCGCGTTGTTCTTCGTGTGGCAATTTGGTGGGCAAGCTGCTGGCGAATATCTCGGCGTCTACCTGACCGAGAAGTCACTGAGCATCGACAATGTGTTCGTCTGGGCGTTGTTGTTCTCATCGATGAAGATCCCGCTGAAGTACCAGCATCGGGTGCTCTTCTGGGGCATCTTTGGCGCTCTGATTTTGCGAGCGGCATTCATCTTTGCTGGCGCCGCCATCGTGACTCGCTTCAGCTGGGTGCTCATCATCTTCGGCGTATTTTTGATCTTCACCGGCATCAAGATCATGCGCCACACTGACGACGAAGGTGACGATGCATCGACTGCGGGGCTTGGGTTACTCCGTCGAGTCATGCCGGTGACGGAACAGTACGACGGACAGAAGTTCTTCACCCGCCAAAACGGCGTGCGCGCTGCCACCCCTCTGTTTGCTGCCTTGGTTGTTGTCGAAACAACCGACGTGGTTTTTGCGGTCGACTCGGTTCCAGCGTCGTTTGGTGTCGCCAATGATCCATTTACGATCCTGGCCGCAAACGCGTTCGCCATCATGGGCCTTCGAGCCATGTACTTCTTGCTGGCCGACGCTCGCGAACGTTTCCACTATCTCTCGCATGCGCTCGGCGGCATCCTGCTGTTCGTTGGCATCAAGCTGTCGATCACGCCGTGGTACCACATCGACATCTATATCTCGCTGGCCATCATCGTGACGATCATGATCGCCGCGATCTTCTTCAGCATCTACAAGAACAAGCAGATCGAGCGAGCGAACCAGACCTGAAAATCGTTGGGGTCGGTTCATAACGCCGAGCGGGGAAACCCTTCGATCGTTCGCAGCACCAGTCGAGTGTTGGTCTCCTCGGCTCCAAGTTCGTCCTTAATCCTGGCTAAGAGCTCATCCAACTCAGCCACGTCGCGAGTGGCGACCCGAAGCTGTGTATCGAAACGGCCTGTGAGATGGGTTGCATCAATGACCGCTGGAAAGGTCGCTACTACCTTGTCGAGCTCCGACCATGGTGTCGTATTGTTTGGCCCTACGCGAATATCAACCAGCGCCTCAATCGGACGACCGACCAGTGTCGGATCGACGACCGCCGCAAAGTGGCGGATCACGCCGCTTGTCTGCAAATTGCGCAGCCGTTCACCTGTAGCCGACACACTGAGCTGAATCCGCTTGGCCAATTCGGTAGCGGAGATCCTGCCGTCTTCTTGCAGAATGGTGAGAATTTTGCGGTCAACCTGGTCCATAACCGTAGTTTATTTGGTTCTTAGCCAGTTTTACCAGAAATATCAGGCACACATACGGCGGCAGATCGGGCACGATCTCAGACATGAACGTTGTGCTCCTTGGCATCGGAATTGGCCTCCTCAGCTTGTTGCCGCCCGGACCCGTAAACCTGACACTGGTCCAGGTCGGAGCGCGGATGGGTCGGCGACCAGCCCTTCGAGGCGCTGCAGGAATCGTTGGCGGCGATTCAGTGCTCGGAATCGCGGCCGTCGCGCTCCTGACGCTCGGAACTGCGCTGCCAGCACGAGTGTTTTCGACCACCCAGCTTGTCGCCGCCGCACTGCTCATAGCTCTTGGAGCACTTCTGGCACTACGCCCGACAGCGATCTCAGACTCGATCGGGCGCATGCATCGTCCGGCTCGCACTTTCTTCTTACTGACAAGCCTGACCCCCACCGCTCTCGGTAGCTGGATCGCCATGTTGGCGGCAATGCCATTTGCCGCGGACACAACTCAACTTGCCTTGTTCACCGTTGGGGCATTAGTGGCTTCGACCCTGTGGCACCCAACGTTGGGGTTAGCTGCCGCTGCGATGGGGGCCAGGCTGACCGAAGGAGGCCAGATTCGACTCTCACAGGTTGGTGGGGCTGGGATGGCGTTGCTCGGGTTTGGACTGTTGACACAACAGATCGGCTAACCAACCGAACGTGGCCTACAACAAGCACCACCCCCGCCTAGTGCGGGGGTAGTCCTCTATTCTCGAGCTATCCAGGTTCAGGTCTGGTCGTCGACCCGTGATCCGCCGTTGTTTTGTACCGACCGAACACCCTTTTCCATAGATGCAGGCGAGGCGTACATCTGGCTCTTGCCAATGACTTGGCCGTTGGTCGCCTTCAAGTTGAAGTACGGCTTGCCATTCTTGGCAACCTTACGGTCGATGCACTTCTCGTTGGTGCAATTTTTGCCAACAGAAGCGATGCCATTCAGCGCTGACTTCTTGGTGTTGTATGCCTCGCTCGTCAGGATGACCTGGCCGTTGCCTGCGCACAGATTGAAACGGAACTTGCCGCCCCTTGAGCTCTTAAGAACGAACTTGCCTGCCATGGATTACTCCTCGAGGGTGGTATTGACAAGTCCGACGCTAGCGCATGAGTTCGGCGACCGGTGGGAACCGGTGAAACCGTTCAGCGGTGTGCAGCTGGCAAGAGCACGAAGTCGTCTCGATGAACGGCTTCGATAGCCCGCTCGCCAATAGCGGCCACAGCCTCTTCAGTGCTCAGGCCAGCAAGTCCCTTGGCGAACGCCACCCCGTCTGGGCCAATGACATCGATGGCGTCGCCGGCCAGAAACGAGCCGGTAACAGAGGTGAGTCCAACTGCTAGGAGCGAACCTCCGTGGTCGAGGAGAGCTCGTTGTGCCCCTGCGTCGACGCGCAACTCCCCTTGCGATGGCAACGCGAACGCAATCCACAATTTGCGGGCGTTGAGCCGTTCGGCTCTGGCCCGAACCAGCGTGCCAACACCTGTCGTCTCAGTTGCGGCGTCGAGCAGAACGTTCGGCCGATGGGCTGCGGCAATGACGGTCTCGACCCCAGACCACGAGGCGATCTTTGCTGCCGAAAGTTTCGACGCCATACCACCTTGTGACATCGTCGATGCGGCACTGCCTGCCATGGCTTCGAACTCGCGATCAACGCTGCGGATCTCTTCGATGAGTGATGCGTGTTCATCGACTCGCGGATCGGCTGTCAAGAGCCCCTGGGTGTCGGTCAGCAGCACCAACAGGTCTGCATGCACAAGGTGAGCTACAAGCGCAGCGATGCGATCATTGTCACCGAACCGGATCGCGTCGTCAGCAACCGCATCGTTCTCGTTGACGATGGGCAAGACACCAAACGCCATCAGGCTTTCAATACAAGAGCGCGCTCGCAGGTATCGAGCTCGATCAAAGAAGTCGGGCGGCGCGAGTAACACCTGTCCGCAGTCGAAACCCAGCGCACGACATTGTTTGTCATAGACCCGCATGAGTTCAATCTGCCCAACGGCGCTGAGGGCCTGAAGGGACTCAAAATCACGGGGGCGTTCGGCCAGATTGAGCTTGGCCATACCAGCAGCGATCGCTGCGGATGAGACCAAAACAACCCGGTGACCCAGTGCTCGGATCTCGGCGATGTCAGCACAGAGCTTGGTGATCGACTCCTCGTCGAGCAACGGGCTGTCGTCGTGAGTGATGGACGACGTTCCGACCTTGACGACAATTGTCTTTGTGCCGGCCGCCTTCGTGTCGGCAACGTCGTTCACAGAATCGACTCGTCGTATTCAAATTCCAGTGCACCTATATGGACGATGTCGCCCTGCTTCGCTCCGGCCTTTCCAAGTTTCTTGTCAACGCCCAAACCAGACAACCGGTCTTGGACGTACGCCATTGCATCGAGGTCAGTGAGATCGTTGAGTGCCACCGCTCGTTCGGCTTGACGACCGTATACCTGCCACGAGCCATCGTCGTTACGACCGATCATCACCGATTCAGCCATTGGACGGTGCACTGTGGGTGCTGTGGTACCGATTTCGATATCGGCCCGGCCCTCTTTGGCGAGGTCTGCAAGTGCGCCAATCAGCTTGTCCATGTTCTGGTTGGTGACCGACGAGAAGACCATGTACTCGGGATCAGTCTCGATCAACGCAACGTCGGCTTTGGCCTGCACCACCAACCGGGGCCGATCAAGTAGGTCTGGTTGGTACTTCTCGAGCTCATCGAGCAAGATCTCGAGCTGGTCAGCGGCGCTTCGCCCGTCCATAGGTGCGAGATCGATGAGGACCACGAGTGCCCGGGCTCGTTCGACATGGCGCAGGAATTGGTGGCCAAGGCCCTTTCCCTCGTGTGCACCTTCGATGAGGCCAGGAATGTCGGCAACAACGAAGTCGAAGTCGTCGAGTTGCACAACGCCCAGGTTTGGTTCAAGGGTGGTGAACGGATAGTTCGCGATCTTGGGCTTGGCCCGGGAGATACGAGAAATCAGTGTGCTCTTCCCAGCGTTGGGAAATCCAACCAGCGCTAGGTCGGCCAGCAGTTTGAGCTCAAGCCGCACCCAATCTTCATTGCCAGCTTCGCCCTGCTCGGCAAACTTCGGTGCCCGCCTGGTGTTGGAGAGGAACCGGGCGTTGCCTCGGCCGCCCTCGCCGCCAGCTGACGCTAGCCACCGATCGCCGTGGTTGGCCAAATCGACCAAAATGGTGCCGTCTTCGTGACTCTTGACGATCGTGCCGACCGGCACCATCGCTTCGTAGTCTTCGCCCGAGTGGCCATGCTTCTTTTGCCCCGAGCCATGTTTGCCGTTGTTGGCCCGGCGGTGTGGATGATCGCGATACGCCAACAATGACGCCACGTTGTGGTCAGCAACGAGCCATACGTCGCCACCCTTGCCACCGTCTCCCCCATCGGGACCACCTTTTGGCACCATGGCTTCGCGACGGAACGACACACATCCGGCTCCGCCATCACCACCACGGAAATTAACGGAACATTCGTCGACGAATTGGCTCTGGCTCACCAAATAAGCCTAGTGGCGCAGCGGTGAATTGGCGGCGAACGCATCCGCCAGCGGCGAGCACCTAGATCAGGAAATCGCTGATCTGCACTTCAGCCCCGTAATCAGCAAAGTCACCATCGGCACGGGCCTGACGGAATTCACCCCAATCGATTGCCCGATAGTGCGCCCGGTCCCCCGGCCGAATCGACCCTGCGAGCGGCTCATAGGCGGTGGCATAACTTGGGTTGAAGAAGTAGGGCAGCGAGTAACGGGCACGGTCTGTCCGAGCCACCACACGGTGCAGCGCTGCGTGGTACTTGTCATTTGACCACACCTGCATCATGTCGCCGGTATTCACGACCAATGCCCCGTCGAGCGGCTCCACATCGATCCAGGCTCCTTCGTTCTCGACCTGCAGCCCACCGACCTGGTCCTGCAACAACAAGGTAAGCGCACCGGAATCGCTGTGGTGGTGCAGTGCCATGTCCCCCAGATCGGCAACATCGGCCGCCTCGGCTTCGGTAAGTAGGTCATCGAGCGGGTAGTGATTCATCCGCAGAAAACTTGTGTGGTCGGAACCAAACGCGTCGTGAAGGTGCTCCGCATGTTCGCCGAGACCTTGACAGAACGCCTCGAGGAGCCAGAGCGACAACGCATTACACGCCTGCAGATAGTCGATGACACATTCGCGAAACCCGACAAGGTCTGGCCATTGGTTTCGGCCATCAACTCGGTGAAAGTTTCTGGGGTCGTCGTCGGCAAGGTCGGGGAACGGAACATGGGCTATGTCGAGTACCTCCTTGAGGTCTCGAGCGTTCTTGGTCAACTCTCGGTCGTAGTAACCGCGTGAGTTCTCTTTCGTGCGCAGAATCTGGCGCTTGGTTTCAGCCGGTAATCCGAAAAATGTCTGAGTGGCTTCCCACAGACGGTGGATCCGTTCCTGGGCAATGCCATGGTTCACGATCTGGAAAAAGCCGAAGTTCTCGGCTGCGGCCGCAACGGAGCGGACGACCTCATCGGTCGGTGGCCCACCACGGCCGCCAATGTCGATAACCGGAACACTTACCGTCGGCCGCGTTGCCCGAGCTGAGTGATCGGGCTTAGTTTGATCAGCGACCGGTGCCATGGCTGCAGCGTACGCGGTGCAAGATCCTTGTGTGAACTCCGAGAAGTCACCTACGAGTTCACAGTGTGACCCGACACTGTCACACCTCATCGTTAGAATTGGCGAATGGCACGTATCGATGCGCTGGTTGCCGCCCATCGGGCGATTCCCTTCTCTGCTCACCCAGCAACCCCACCCGAACGTGGCGCACGAGAAGATGCCCAACACGACGGTATGGCCCACGGGGCGACCCGGGCCGAAGGCGCTGGTATCCGGTCCATTGCTGAGGAACCCGATCGATTTCGCACTTGTTTCGAACGAGACCTGGATCGGATCAAACACAGCAAACCGTTTCGACGCCTTGCCGGCAAATGCCAAGTTTTTATTGCCCCCGACAACGATCACCTCCGCAACCGTCTGACCCATGCCATCGAGGTTGCACAGGTCGCAGTCAGCATCGCTCGCCCGCTTGGGCTCAATGTTGCCCTGACAGAAGCCGCAGCGTTAGGGCACGACTGCGGGCACGGGCCTGCCGGTCATGCGTCCGAAGATGCTTTGAGCCCATTCGTACCAGGTGGTTACCACCACGCTGTGTATGGAGCCGACGTCGTTCTCAACCACCTCAACCTGTGTTATGAGACCACCGATGCCATCCGCAACCACAGCTGGAATCGCCCGGCACCCGCCACCCCCGAGGGCGAAGTTGTTGCCTGGGCCGACCGTATCGCCTATGTCTGTCATGACTTCGAGGACGCCGTATCGGCCCATATCGTGGGCGAACAGGACCTACCCGCGTCGGTGACCGACATTGTGGGCGCAGACCGTCGATCGCAGTTGCACGCGTTCATCACTGCCATGGTCGATGCATCTGCACAGGCGGGGGCGATTGGCCTGGACCAAACAACCGCTGATTCACTGGCCGCGTTTCGGGCATTCAACTACGACCGCATCTACCTCCGGCCCGATGCCCAAGCGCAGGCCACCGCTGTCATCTCGTTGCTGCAACAACTCACCGAGTGGCTCATCCATCACCCCGAGCACATCGGTGATTGGTCTGTGGTCACCACCGACACCGACGAAATCACTGCCCACGCAGTGCGGTATGTCAGCGGCATGACCGATCGGTTTGCACTCAATCTGGCGGTGCAACACTTGGGTTGGGCTCCCGAAGCACTCCCCCGAAGCGCCTAGGGGCGCCTGGGCATCGAGACCCGTTGGAAAAACGACAAAACCCGCTGGTCGTAGCCAACGGGTTTCTTTCGATGTAGGTGTTCAGCAGATCCGAGTGGATCCGAAGAATCAGTCAGTCAAAATGTTGACGGTCTTGCGGCCGTGACGGCTGCCAAACTTGACCTTGCCATCAGCAGTTGCGAAGAGCGTGTCGTCTTTGCCCTTGCCAACATTCACGCCGGGGTGGAACTTGGTTCCACGTTGGCGAACGATGATTGAACCGGCGGTCACTTCAGTGCCGTCGTATACCTTGACACCGAGGCGCTGGGCGTTCGAATCGCGCCCGTTCCTGGTGGAACCGCCACCTTTGGTCTTTGACATGGCGTTATCCCTTCGAGATTCCGGTGATTTCGATGCGAGCAAGCGTCTGGCGGTGACCCCACCGACGACGGTTATTGCTGGCATTCTTATAAACGAAGCCGTTGATCTTGGGTCCCTTGACTTCGTCGAGCACCTTGGCCGAAACCGAAGCGCCTGCGAGATCAGTGGGGTTCGACAACACGGTCGACCCATCAACTACAAGCACTGGACGAAGATCAATGTCGCTGCCGATGGCACCAACGCGTTCAACTTCCAGGACCTGGCCTTGTTCGACCTTGTACTGTTTTCCGCCGGTGGCGACTACTGCATACATAACTGCGACATCCTAACTGTCCTACTAACAGTTGCGGCCTTACTCGGACGCAAACTTGGTCACACCCCCAGATTTGTGAACCGGAAAGGCCGTTATTCAGCCATAGGGTTCTGGCTTGTTCTGGTGGTCGCTGGACTACTTCGGGTTGGTGACTTGGGAGACGCTGGGGCCAGGGATTGCTTGGCGGTGACCGAACAGTGTGTCGTCGAACAACAGACCGTTTGATTCACAGGTGAAACAACCCGTGCTTACTGACTCGAGCAGGCCTTCGCCGATGCGTTTCCGGGTCATCTCGACCAGGCCGAGATCGCCGATGTCGTAGACCTGGGTGCGGGTCTTGTCGAGTGCCAGTTCCTCGCGGAATACCCGCACGACCTCGGCCCGATTCTTGCGGTTCTCCATGTCGACGAAGTCGATCACGATGATGCCGCCGATGTCACGCAGTCGCAATTGGCGTGCCGTTTCACGGGCCGCTTCGAGGTTGTTCTTGAACACGGTGTCTTCGAGGCTCTTAGATCCGACGTTTTTGCCCGTGTTTACATCGATGACTGTGAGAGCTTCGGTGTGTTCAATGATCAGGGAACCGCCTGATGGTAGCCACACCTTCTTGTCGAGCGCCTTCTGCAACTGTTCGTACACGTGGTACTTCTCGAACAGATCAATACCTTCGGACTTGGTGTCGTAGTACTCGATGCGATCGGCCAGAGCAGGCGTGACGGCATCCATGTAACCGCTCACCTCTTCGAACAGGGTGTTGTCGTCGAGGACCACACCTCGGAAATCCTTGGTGAACTCTTCACGGATCAGGCGTACGGCGAGGTCAGGCTCACGGTTAAGCAGACGTGGGCCACCCTGCTTCTTCGAGTCGTCGACGATGACTTCCCATTGGTTCAGCAGCCGAGCGACATCGCGCTGGAGTTCCTCGTCGGTAACATCTTCGGCCGCAGTGCGCACGATCAAGCCGTGCTCCTTCGGCTTGATCCGATCGAGCGTCTTGCGAAGACGCTGACGTTCCTTGTCTGGCAGTCGCTTG
>DNHM01000220.1:218-2741 GCA_003485885.1 Acidimicrobiaceae bacterium | reverse complement strand
GCTAGCGAGCCGCCGTACTGGGTGCCGTGCACGATCACGACTTCGATGCCATCTGCGGCGTAACTGCGAATGGCGTCGGCGGCGACTTCGACCTGGAAGGTGCCATCGGTGACCTGCGGCTCAATGCCCAGGCGAGTTAGTGAATCGATCATGCTTTGTGTGAACGCAAGGTCCTGTGAGTCGCTAGGTGCCACAACAGCAACGGAGAGGTCAGTAACCTTCTCGCCCTTGGTCACCGAGTTGTCGGTGCCGCACTCGCTGGTAGCGGTACCAGTCGCCGACTCGGCCTCGTCGCTTCCGCCACATGCGGCAGCGAACATCGATAGCGCAAGTAACGCGGTGAGCAGGGTCATCAGCCTGCGTGATTTGGTGGTGTTCATAGTTCCCCTCCCAGGGTCTCGCAGTGTTTATCTTGCGATTATTTCGAAAGTGTTTCGGTGATCAGTGTCGTGAGAATGGTTTCGTGAGCGCCGCTGGTCCGCGCACTCGTTTGGCGAGGAGTACAAGTGCCAGAATCGTGATGAGTGCGGGAGCCATGGCAGCAATGTCAGAGGCAGAGTTCGGGATGATGTCACGTGCCTGCCATTGCAGTCGAGTAGCAGTCACGATGCCGTAGAGCATCGCTCCCGCCATAACCCACTTGGCCCGCCACGCTCCGAAGTAGACGAGCGCGACAGCAATAAAACCAAGCCCATTGGTGAGGTTCTGTTGGAACACACCGAGCTGGAGCGACAGGGTTGCGCCGGCGAGCCCAGCGAGAGTGTTGCCGATCAGGATGGCGAAGAACCGAGTGCGTTCGACCGATACGCCCAGGCTGTCAGCGGCTTGTGGATTCTCGCCCACGGCCTTGATGTTGAGACCGAACGTCGTGTTGTTCATCATCCAGGTGACGAGCGGCACGAGTGCGAAGGCGATGTAGGTCATCAGGTTGTGACTGAACAACAGTTCGCCCAGGTATTTGATGTCTTCGAGCGGTTCGAAGATGCCCCCAACCAGTGGAAGCTTGGCCAGCGAAGGCAGCTTACGGATCGGCTGGATCGCTCCGACGAGTTCTTGCGATAACAGGTCGCTGAACCCCAGACCGAACAAGAAGATTCCGATGCCGCTGATGCCTTGCTGAGCGTGCAAATTCACGGTGACGACCGCGTACACGAGACCCATGAACAAGCCGATGAGCAAGCCGACGCCGATCCCGAACAGGTGGCTTCCGGTTTCTACAACCGTGTAATAGGCGCCGAATGCGCTGAGCAACATGACGCCGTCGACGCCTAGGTTGAGCACGCCGCTGCGCTGTCCGATCGTTTCACCAAGCGCTGCCAGAAGGTAGGGGACGGCAAACCGCACTGCAGAAGCGAAGGTCGCAATCAGCACCGACAAGGTGAAGAACTCACTCATCGGATGGTGTCCTGGGTGGTTGAGTTCTGCTGCTCATCGACCCGGTCGTCGTTCGATTCTCGAAGTTCGGCGGTCTCGGTGGCGAATGCCCCTTGGTTGAGTCGGCGTTCGAGCCAGCTTCGTAACCGATCGCTACTCACCACGAACAGCACGATGAGACCATTGAGCGCTACCGCAAGCGCAGCTGGGATCTGTAATGCCTGTTGCAGCTTGGTGGCGCCGGTGAGCAGTGCGCCGAAGAGGAACGATGATGGGACTGTCCATAGTGGATGAAGCCCACCGAACAAAGCGGCGACGATGCCGTTGAACCCTGCCGACCCGGTGAATCCAGCTGCGCCGCCGTCGGTGACCATGCGCAGGCTTTCGCTACCAAACACCAGCATGACACCAGCAAGTCCCGAGAGTGCTCCGCTCATCGCCATTGCGGTGGTGATGTTCTTTTCGACCGAGATGCCAGCAGCTCGGGCGGCATCGGGGTTGTGTCCCACGGCTCGCAGCCGGAATCCAAGGGGTGTGCGCCACAAGATGATGTACACGACAATCGCAGCGACCACAGCAATAACGACACCCAGATGGAGCCGGGTCCCTTCGGCCAGCGACGGCATGGCCGCATTGTCGCTCAGTCGTTCGGTCTGAGGGATACGAGACCCGGTCTTCTCAATGGGGTCGATCATTGGGCCGCGCAGCAAGAAGTTCATCAGCTGGACGGCCACGATGTTGAGCATCACGGTGCTCAGGATTTCGTTGACCGACGCATACGCCTTGAGTGCGCCGGGAATAGCGCCCCAGATGCCGCCACCGATCATGCCAGCGATCATGACGATCGGCAGCAGCAAAGCGCGGGGTGTGTCAGGAATCGCGAGGGCCACCGCGGTGGAGAGCAATGCACCGGCGATGATCTGCCCTTCGCCGCCGATGTTGATCACACTGGCGCGGAAGGCAATGGTGATGCCGATGCCAACCAGGAGTAGTGGGGTTGCCCGTACAGCGGTGACCGCCACACGGTCGCCCGAACCGAACGCTCCTTCGATAATTGCGCTCGCACCGCTGATCGGATTTTCGCCCAGGGCAAGGATCATGAGCGAGCCAAGCACAAATGCAACTAATGCCGCTCCGAGCGGAACGCTA
>DNHM01000220.1:0-178 GCA_003485885.1 Acidimicrobiaceae bacterium | reverse complement strand
AATCTAGTAGGTCTGTCGGGCTGGCGTTCAAATGACTGAACAAAACGTTACCTGGCCCATGCGATGACTTCGGGATCGCTCGGCAATAACGCCAAAGGCGCCACCCGAGGTGACCCCTTCTCTAAGCATGTTTTAGTCGGAGCGGCGGAGGAGCGGGCGGTTGGCGAGGGACGAGCCG
>DNHM01000562.1 GCA_003485885.1 Acidimicrobiaceae bacterium | reverse complement strand
CGCGCCGGTGCGACCGTGACCATGATCGACAAGGCCACCTTCCCGCGCGACAAATGTTGTGGCGACGGCCTCACCTCGGGTGCGCTTCGTCACCTTGACCACCTCGGACTTGACCCTGTCGACGTGGCCTCGTGGCAGCCCGTAGCGGATGTATGGATCACTCGACCATCGGGTGACCAAATGCTCTTCCCGTTGCCGAAGGGGCCAGGCCAGTTCGCAGCCACTGCATCTCGCGAAGATCTCGACATGGCACTCGTCAATTTGGCGTTGAAAGAGGGCGTAGACCTCCGTCAGGGTGTTGTTCTTGAGGCGGTCTCCTTGTTCGGCGACCGGGTCGAGGTCGAGACCTCAGAAGGCATGCTTACAGCTGACTGGCTCATTGCCGCCGATGGCATGTGGTCGCCTACCCGCAAGGCGCTGGGCCTGAACCAGGGCAGTTATCGGGGGGAATGGCATGCGTTCCGCCAGTACTTCAGCAACGTGTCGCCTCGTGCCGCCCGCGATTTGTTCGTGTGGTTCGAACCCGACATTCTCCCCGGCTACATGTGGTGTTTCCCGCTACCGGACAACCGAGCCAACATCGGTTTCGGTGTGATCCGTGGTGGTGAGCACAAGATGAAGGAGATGGGAGATCTGTGGCGTGACCTTCTTGAACGCCCACATATCCGCGAGATCATCGGTCACGATGCCGAGCCAGAGGGAGCCCACAAGGCGTGGCCGATCCCAGCCCGTATTGGCGAGATGCCACTAACGGCCCACCGCACGTTCTTTGTGGGCGATGCCACCGCTGCTTGTGATCCCATGACTGGCGAAGGCATAGGACAGGCGTTGCAGACGGGCATGGCCGCTGCCGAAGCGATCATTCAGGCGTCATCACCTGCTGCAGGTGCTGCCCGATACACGCTCGATACCGAGCGCGAGTTGGCTGTCGACATGCGGTTCGCCGCAACACTCGGACAGGTTTTGAGCAGCGGCCCTGGCGCCGAGTGGGCATTGAAGACAGCAGGGATGACCGACTGGACACGGCGAAATTTTGCTCGTTGGTTGTTCGAGGACTACCCGCGTGCGCTTCTTGGGACGCCTCGTAGATGGGCCCGAGACATGTTCAGTAAGCCTGGCGCATTCACGGGTTCGGGTTCACAGAGCTAACGGTCGAGGGAACACTACGAACCGATCGGCGAGAGGGCTGTGGAAAAACACCGCGAAATCCACAGCAAATCCTCCTAGCTATCCACAGGGTGGAGTCTCTAAGGTTGATGCGGGGGTGCATCGCTCACCTCGTAGTAGTTCGGCCTGTGGCAAGTTCTGAGACCGTGGTGGGTCGAGAGCGAAACCTTCAGGCGGGGGCTCGGATCCCCAGCCTGTGACCTGAACTACTCGAGTGAGCGATGCGCCCCGCCTTCTTCCGGGGCTTTCCCTCGCGAGAGCACACCCGTTCGACTGACTGGCAGACTTAACCCATGTCCATTGCTCCGGACCAGACCCGCATTGGTTTACGACGATGGTTCACCATCGAAGGTGTCCACCCCGACGACGAACTCGAATGGGAACGCCGTTCGATCAAGATCACGAACGCACTCGACGGTTCAACTGTCTTTGCCCAGGACGATGTGGAGTTCCCCGTCAACTGGTCCGAGACCGCTGGCAAGATCGTTGCCCAGAAGTACTTCCGCGGCCAACAAGGCACCGACGGCCGCGAATGGTCGCTGCGACAGGTCATCGACCGGGTTGTCACCACAATTGCTGACTGGGGTGAGGCCGACAATTACTTCGCTGATAGTTCCGAAGCTGGGACCTTCCGAGCCGAGTTGACCTGGCTCCTGCTGAACCAACGGGCTGCGTTTAACTCGCCGGTGTGGTTCAACATTGGTGTGGCGGACGTACCCCAGCAGTCCTCGGCATGTTTTATTCTCGCCGTCGACGACGACATGGACTCGATCCTGAACTGGTATGTCGAAGAGGGACGTATCTTCAAAGGAGGCAGCGGTTCTGGCGTGAATCTCAGCCGCATTCGTTCGTCGAAAGAGAAGATGAATGGTGGTGGACACCCAAGCGGGCCCGTCAGTTTCATGCGAGGCGCCGATGCATCGGCAGGCACCATCAAGAGCGGTGGGAAGACTCGTCGAGCCGCCAAGATGGTTGTACTCGACGTCGACCACCCCGATGTTGGCGAGTTCATCTGGTGTAAAGCCAAAGAAGAGAAAAAAGCGCATGCGCTGGCTGCAGCCGGCTTCGACATGTCGCTCGATGGCGAAGACATCCATTCGCTGCAGTACCAGAACGCGAACAACTCGGTCCGACTCAGCGACTCATTCATGCGAGCAGTGGTCGACGACGCGCCGTGGGACCTCATCGCACGCACCGATAGCTCGGTCGTTGAAACGCGTCCAGCTCGCGAGATCTTTGCCGACATAGCCGAAGCAGCGTGGCAATGTGCCGACCCGGGTGTGCAGTTCGAGACGACCATCAACAAATGGCACACGTCCCCAACCGCGGGCCCGATCAATGCCAGCAACCCGTGCAGCGAGTACCTGCATCTCGACAACAGCGCATGCAACCTGGCCAGTCTTAACCTGCTGAGTTTCCTCGGCGACGATGACCAGTTTGATGTCGAAGGGTTCCGTGCTGCCTGCCAGATCATGATCACGGCCCAAGAGATCCTCGTTGGACATTCGTCGTATCCGACCGAAAAAATCGGCGAGAACACTCGCAGGTACCGCCAGCTCGGCCTCGGTTACACCAACCTTGGTGCGCTACTGATGGCAACCGGCAAGGCGTATGACAGCGACGACGGTCGCAGCACTGCTGCTGCAATCACCGCGTTGATGTGCGGCGAGGCCTATCGCACGTCGGCTCGTATCGCCCGTCGTATGGGCCCCTACGACGGCTACGCGAACGACAGCGACGCCATGCTCAAGGTGCTCGACATGCACCGCAACGAGGCGTTGGCGCTTGACCAATCGGTGATTGAGTCAGAGATGGCCAGCGCTATTGCCGAGTCATGGAACGACGCATGTGAACTTGCCCAGGCGAGCGGCGTCCGGAACGCGCAGACCACGGTGTTGGCCCCCACAGGAACCATCAGCTTCATGATGGACTGCGACACGACCGGCATTGAGCCAGACTTCGCACTGGTCAAACACAAGCAGCTTGTTGGCGGTGGTTTCCTGGCCATGGTCAATCGCACGGTGCCTCGGGCCCTGCGTCGCCTTGGGTATGCCCCTTCACGTATCGACGCCATCGTGCAGCACCTTGAGACCCACGGAAGCATCGAAGGCGCTCCTGACCTAAACGCCGAGCACCACCGTGTGTTCGCCTGTTCGGTCGGCGAGAATGCCATAAGCGCAGCAGGCCATGTTGGCATGATGGCTGCGGCTCAGCCCTTCCTGTCTGGCGGTATTTCCAAGACCGTGAACCTGCCTGAAACCGCCACGGCACAAGATATCGAATCCTTGTTGATCGACGCCTGGCGCACGGGCGTGAAAGCAGTCGCGGTGTACCGCGACAATTGCAAGGTCGCGCAGCCGCTGTCCTCGGGGGCAGCAGCTTCAGATAATGAGGCCCCTGCAGTGTCGGTGGACGCGCCAGCACAGCAAGTTCCCGAGCGACGGCGGCTGCCGCGATCTCGTCGATCGCGCACCTTCGACTTCCGGGTTGCCGACTGCAAAGGTTTTGTCACCGTTGGCGAGTACGACGACGGCCGTCCTGGCGAAATCTTTGTTCGGGTGTCAAAGCAAGGATCCACCTTGGCCGGCATCATGGACGCGTTTGCCATGTCTCTGAGTCATGGTCTGCAATACGGCGTGCCACTGAGTGCATTCGTGCAGACATTTGTCGGCATGCGCTTCGAGCCTGCTGGCATGACCGATGATCCAGAGTTGCGCATTGCAAGCAGCCTGATCGACTATGTGTTCCGCCGGTTGGCGATCGACTATCTGACCCCTGAAGAACGCTCGGCACTGAACATCTTCACCGTCGGCGAACGGACGCAGCAGACACTTCCGGGTGTGGTCGAAGCCGCGACGACCTCGTCGCCAGGGCTGGATCTGATCCCGGAACCGGCGACCATTGCGCTTACGCCCACGCTCGACCTTGGGCTGAGTTCAAGTGACGCTCCGCTGTGTATGGACTGCGGAACGATCATGGTCCGTGCGGGTAGCTGCTACGCATGCCAGAGTTGCGGCAGCACCAGCGGCTGTAGCTAGCCCTCGCAAACCGGAGCCACGTTGGACGAGGTAGGTCCCGACAATCCCAATAATCGCACGACCCAGGGATGGTTCGCGACGCGCGGCTCGTCTCCAAACTGGGTGAACGGGGCCATCTTCCGGCTAATCACGGCGGTCGTCGGTTTGGTTGTGATCTGGTGGCTGGCACGACGCCTGAGTTCGCTGCTGGTCATCCTGTTTATCTCGATCTTCCTGTCCTTTGCCCTCGAGCCAGCGGTCAACTCGCTTGAGCGCCGCGGCGTTCGAAGGGGACTTGGCACTGGTTTGGTGTTCCTGTTGATCATCGCGGGCATCACCAGCTTTGGCATCGCTATGGGCCAGGTCATTGCCGAGCAAATCACTGAACTGGTCAACGAGGCACCCGATCGGGTCGCGTCACTCGAGACATGGCTTCAGGACAACATCGACGATTCGATAGACCTGAATGAACTGCAGCGCACGGTGTCTGAGTCGGGTGAGTTTCGGGGCAGCGTGACCGACTTCGCCGGAGGCCTGGTGGACTTCGGCGGGGCCGTCGTTTTTGCGTTGTTCGACATTTTTACCATCGCGCTTTTCACCTTCTATCTGGTTGCCGAGGGTCCCAAGTTCCGGCGCACTATCTGCTCGTTGTTGCCGCCGCGCCAGCAGAAGACCGTGCTCGAGATCTGGAATATCGGCACCGCGAAAACTGGCGGCTACATCGTGTCGCGGCTCATCCTGGTCATCATTGCCTTCGTCGTCCATTGGGTTGCTTTCGAGTTACTCGGGGTGCGCTTCGCACTGGTGCTCGCTATTTGGGTTGGCCTGGTCAGCCAATTCGTACCAGTGATCGGAACCTACGTGGCCGCAGTTCTGCCGGTGCTCATTGCACTCGCCGACCGCCCAATCAGTGCGGTGTGGGTTGTGGTGTTTATGGTCGTCTGGCAGCAGGTCGAGAATTATGTGATCGGACCCCGGGTGGCATCTCAGACCATGGAGGTTCATCCGGCTGTTGCCTTCGGGTCCGTACTCGCAGGCACAGCGATCCTGGGACCCGTTGGTGCATTGCTTGCGCTTCCGGTGTCGGCCACGCTGCAAGGTTTTATCTCAACCTATGCATCGCGGTACATCGTCGAAGTCGATGTTGGAGCGTTCGACCCAGCGGCCATTGCAGCAGGTGCTGATTCGGTGGCAGCTGCTGACGTAGCGGATCAAGACGACGAATGAACAACCCAACATCGCGTGCTCGCGTCCGTCGTCATCTCGATTGCATCTACCCGGACCTGGGCGATGGAGAACTCGAATCGCTTGCCGCTTCCATCCTTGCGGCTACTGGCATTGATGAAGCTCGTATGGCGGACGTGCAGAGTCAACTTCCGGGCAGTGACGAGGTCGTTCTGATTACATATGGCGACACGTTCATCGAGCAATCACAACCTCATCTGCGGTCGCTTCAGGCAGTTTGGAACAGTCACTTTGCATCGGTCTTCAGCACCGTGCATGTACTGCCGTTCTTCCCGTCGAGCAGCGACGGTGGGTTCGCCGTTGTCGACTATCGCTCGATCGACTCAGCGTTGGGTGACTGGCCTGATTTGACTGCAGTTGTGGGTGACGGCGGGTTGATGGTGGATCTTGTCTGCAACCACGGTTCA
>DNHM01000441.1 GCA_003485885.1 Acidimicrobiaceae bacterium | reverse complement strand
GTCCTGTCGACGTTCTCGCTGCTTATCGGCGAGATGTTCACCGGCGGTTTCTTCGTGCTGCCATTCGGCATCGGAGCAGCTTCGGCAAGCGCCTTGTCCTTTGCCGAGGTCGAACCTCCCGTACTTATTGGCGTGTTCACCGTCGTGTCGGCGCTTGCACTCTGGGGACTGCGAGAGTTCGCTTCGAAGGACGACGACGTGGTCTTCGCTGTTGGTGGCGACCGTTATGTGGACCAGACAGGCATCCTGACAGCACCCATTCAGGGTGTGGGCACGATTGGCCGGGTTCGCATCGAGACCGAGAGTTGGATGGCGATCACCGACGGCAACCAGATGATCCCTGAAGGAGCGGTTGTGCGGGTCAGTGAAGTCCGGGGCACCCGCATGGTCGTAACGGCCACCTAGCCCCAGCCAGACAATCGGGAACGTGCTGCGTGCAAACCCAATTGGCGCAGCAAAGCAAGCAAATTACAAGCAATAGAGGAGAAGAGATATGGATCCAGTTGCAGGGTTTTTCCTGCTGGTCATCGTGTTACTGGTGGTATTCGCTGCCCGTGGCATCCGTATGGTCCAGCAATCAGAACAGGGCCTAGTCGAGCAGTTTGGCAAGTATCAGAAGACGGTCGGCCCAGGGTTGCGTTTCATTGTTCCCTTCATTCAGAACTTGCAGCGCGTCGACATGCGTGAGCAGGTTGTAGACGTTCCTCCACAAGAAGTGATCACCCGTGACAATGTGGGCGTAACCGTTGATGCTGTGGTGTACTACCAGGCCACCGATCCGGTGAAACTCAAGTACAACGTCGCCAACTTCATCGTTGCTGCAACCAAACTTGCACAAACCAACCTTCGTAATGTGGTCGGTGATATGGATCTCGATGATGCCTTGACATCTCGAGACACGATCAACAATGAACTGCGCAACATCCTCGACGTAGCAACCGATGTCTGGGGAACTCGAGTCGTTCGAGTCGAGATCCAGCGCATCGACCCGCCGGCAGATGTCACCGACGCCATGCACCGCCAGATGAAGGCCGAACGTGACCGGCGTGCACAAATCACCGAGGCTGAAGGAACAAAGAGCGCTGCCATTCTCAAGGCCGAGGGTGTGCGCGAGTCACAGGTCCTTGAGGCCAACGGTCGAGCCGAAGCAATCAAACAACTCGCAGAAGCCGAAGCGTTTCAGCGAGTAACACTGGCCGAGGGCGAAGCCCAGAGCATCGAGCGTGTGTTTCGTGCCATCCATGAAGGTGATCCGACACCGGACCTGCTCGCCGTCAAGTACCTGGAGACGTTGGGCACTGTCGCAAACGGCCAGGCCACGAAGATCTTCATGCCGCTTGAAACCAGTGGAGCGCTTGCATCGCTCGGCGCGCTAGGAGAGGTCTTCAACACTGCGAAAGACGATCGTCCTGGAGACAGTTGAGACTTAATCACCCGGCGCCACGGCGTCGGGTGATTCAGCACCACTCAAGCCATGCTCCATGGGGATGACTTCGCCCTAGAACCGCAGCCTCGATCGGCTCACCGCCGCCAAGTTCAACCCGGCCCACAACCGAGTCAATGACACTGGGCTCGCCCTCATAACCCAGTTCATTGACCACGCCGGCGGCTTCGAGGCTGTACCAACGGACGCGCCGGTCGCTAGCTGCCATCATCGCGAGCACAGCTTGGCGAGTTGGCTCGGGTAGATAGAACCAGACCCAACTTGTGGTCACCACCAGGGCAGTGTCAGCGGGAACCTGTGCCATGGCGTTCGCCAGCCCATCGACCGCCTCGGCCGCTATGAGCCGAGGCGGCATTCGGTTCGCAATCTCAATCGCTGTCGTCAAACGGGCTTGACGTTCGGGTTGACTCGGCCACAGGCAGGCCTGCAGCCAGCGGGCCTCGGCTGCGTTGGTCACGTCAATCGGCGCCCGGTCGATACCGACTCGCCAGCTGACCGGTGGATGCGCAGGGGCAATGTCAGGTGACCCGCTTCGCACTTCGCACTGCAACGTGAGCCCGGCATTGGCCGGTCCGGTTGTCAGGACCCGCTCCCCCACCTTGTACTCGATGCGGAAGTGGTCGGTGTTCAGATTGAGTCCTCCGCTCGCTCCCAGATCGATCCATGCCAATGGTCGCTTCGCTCGTTTGGATGCGTCACTCAGCATCAACGCCAGGATCGCAGCTCGGCCAACCTCGTTGGTCTGGGTGCGGCGAGTGCGCAGAAGCTCATCAATGGCGGCCCTGTTCGTAACGACGAGATCGGCGAAAGCGGGGGTGACGGGTTCGTCCACGGTGCCGTCGTAAATCTGCCGCAGCGGATGATTCAGACCTGACAGCAGTTAATAGTGCACCGCGGCAAACAGCAGGTTTGGTTGTTGGGCTTCGGGGTCATGCTTTGCGATCAACGCAACCAGGCCAGGGTGGTCACCAAGCTCGCTACAGACTTGGGCATACAACGGCGCGGCGCCGGCGAATGACTCCGTGCCGTAACTTCGATAGAAGTCGACTACTTCGGCGTGATCTGACATCGTGTGAACAGTAGCGAACGGGGCACAATGTGTTTGTGCCCGTCGAATCTGAGTCCCAGCCCAACCTGGTGTTCATCATGAGTGATGATCATGCTGCCCACGCGATCTCGGCCTATGGCAGCCGCATCAATCACACCCCAACCTGGATCGCATCGCTACCGAAGGCATACGCCTCGACGCAGCGTTCTGCACAAACTCAATTTGCGCACCCAGCAGGGCTGCGATCTTGACCGGCACGTACAACCATGTCAATGGCGTGACCACGCTCGACACGACGCTCGACAACACCTTGTGGAACTTCCCCGGCGAGATGCAACGCAACGGCTGGCAGACCGCCATGATCGGCAAGTGGCACCTAGGCCATGGAGCAGGCGCTGATCCGTCGGGGTTTGATCACTGGCGGATCTTGCCCGGCCAGGGGCACTACCACAATCCCGTCATGCTCGAA
>DNHM01000548.1 GCA_003485885.1 Acidimicrobiaceae bacterium | reverse complement strand
AAACCGATAAAACCGATAAAACCGGCAGGGTAGACAATAACGAGTTCATGCGCGCGCTGTTCGGCGAGCCTGACGGGGACGTCCTACCCATGGTCGTGACCTTTGCCGGAAACCCAACGTCGGGAAAGGCCTCAGCGTGGGAATGAATGAGGATGCAATCTCGACCGCTCTATTAGCGACGAACAAGGGGATGTGCATTCCCCCCGCTCTCAGACTCCGAAGTATTAAAGATCTCACACTCTATGGCTCGCTATGAGCCGATAGTGTTGAGTTGCACCTAAAACTGACCCAAGTTTTGCATTTAAAAGTGACCCACCTGGAAGAGCCAGAGTATGGCTCAAGTGGTCTTGGTTTTTCTAGTTTTTATGTCCTTGGTTTTCTTCGTCGAGCTGTGTTTGAACCGGTAGCTATCGTTGCCGGTTTCAACGATATGGCAGTGATGGGTCAGTCGGTCGAGTAACGCGGTCGTCATCTTCGGATCGCCGAACACGTTGGCCCACTCGGAGAAGCTCAGGTTGGTTGTGATCAGAACGCTGGTACGCTCATAGAGCTTACTCAACAGATGGAACAGCAGCGCACCGCCAGCCTGGCTGAACGGTAGATAGCCGAGTTCGTCGAGCACGACCAGATCGGTATGGACCAGCCGATGAGCCATTTGTCCCGGCTTGCCACGAGCTTTCTCCTGCTCCAGTACATTGACCAGTTCGATGGTCGAGAAGAAACGCACGCGTCGATGCTGATGCACAATCGCCTGCATGCCAATGGCCGTGGCAAGGTGGGTTTTGCCGGTGCCAGGGCCACCGATCAGCACAACGTTCTGTGCGTCATCGATGAAGTCGCCACGATGCAGCGACCTGACCAGGGCCTCGTTGACGGTGCTCTCATGGAAGTCGAAGCCCACCAGGTCACGATGGGCCGGGAAGCGGGCAACCTTCGTCTGATAGTTAATCGAGCGCACCTCACGCTCGGCCACTTCGGCTTTAAGCAGGCTGTCGAGGACCGGTTCAGCACCGGCCCAGGCCGGCGAACTTTGTTGGGCAAGATCGTCGATGGCGTGCGCCATACCGAACAGCTTGAGTGATTTGAGTGTCGCAATCATGGCTTCAGGATGCATGGTCCACCTCCCGTAAACGGTCGTAACGGCTGACGTTGGCGACTGGCTCAGCTTCTAACACCAGGTGCTCCGGGGTATCGACCGGCGCAGGCAATACCGGCTCAAGCAGACGCGCTAATACGTTCAGAACATGTTGTTTGGAGACCCCATCAGCGTCGAGCGCAAGTTCGACCGCGCACAACACCGCGTGCTCGTCATGATGCAGCACCAAAGCCAGGATCTCAGCCATCTCGCGATCGCCGCCTGGACGCTTGAGCATAATCGCCTGCAACCGTTTAAAGGCTTCCGGCAACTCGGCAAACGGTGCACCGTTACGTAGCGCACCCGGCTTGCGCTGTACGATGGCGAGATAATGCCGCCAGTCGTACACCGTGCGGCCTGGGCGGTCATGACTCTGTACCATCAGCCGCGCATGCTCGGCGATGACCTCGCCTTCAGCCACCACGACTAGCCGCTCGGCGTATACGCGGAGACTGACCGGCCGGTTAGCGAACGGAGAAGGAACGCTGTAGCGGTCACGCTCGAACGCAAGCAGGCAGGTCGGTGAGACCCGCTTGGTGTGTTCGACAAAGCCGTCGAAGGGCGGCGGCAGCGGCATCAAGTGAGGCTGCTCGTCAGCCCACACCTCAGCTATCGTGCGGTCCTTCTGCTCGGGATGTTTTATCTCATGCCACAGCGCCAGACAGCGTTGTTCTAGCCAATCGTTCAGCGTGGTCAAGCCGGTGAACGCTGGCGCGTCCTGCCACACCCGACGCCGTGCATCCTGTACGTTCTTCTCAACCTGGCCCTTCTCCCAACCCGCCGCCGGGTTGCAGAACGTCGGCTCGAACAGGTAGTGACTGGCCATGGCAGTGAAGCGCGCGTTGACCGTTCGCGCTTTGCCGCGGCCTACCTTATCGACCGCAGTCTTCATGTTGTCGTACAGGCCCCGGGCCGGTACTCCGCCCAAGACCGGCAGCGCATGATTGTGCGCATCGAACAACATCTCGTGGGTTTCCTGCCGGTAGGCTCGCAGCATAAACGCCCGGCTGTGTGCCAACTTGAAGTGCGCGATCTTGAACTTCATCCGCTCACCGCCGATGACCGCCCAGTCCTCGCTCCAATCGAACTGAAACGCCTCACCCGGTGCAAACACTAGCGGTATGAATGTGCCACCGCCAGCAATCAGAGCGGCCTCACGTTGTTGTCGTCGCCACTTGCGTGCAAACGCGGCGACCCGGTCGTAAGAACCACGGTAACCCAGCGCCACTAGATCGCCGAACATCTGCCGCAGGTTGCGCCGCTGCTTGCGGTTCTTGCGTGGCTCTGTCTCCAGCCACTTCGTCAGCTTTTCCTCGAATGAATCGAGCTTGCTCGCGCTCTTTCGAGCCGCATACTTCGGCTCAACGATCTCGCTGTTCAAGTACTTGCGAATGGTGGTGCGTGACAGGCCTGTCCTGCGTGCGATCTCGCGGATCGCCAAACCATCCCGTAATCGCCACCGTCGAATCACACTCAATAACGCCACGTCGATCACTCCTTTATCTCCTGCCCGAATAGCGGGCAGGTCAGTGTCTAATCGTGGGTCACTTTTCGGTGCAAATATCCCCTTCAGGTGGGTCAGTTTTCAGTGCAAAT
>DNHM01000083.1:3220-3341 GCA_003485885.1 Acidimicrobiaceae bacterium | reverse complement strand
TCACAGCACGGTCGTCGAAGCAAGCCGACGAACTAATGTGACCAAACTTCTGTACCTGGGTTCATCGTGCATCTACCCCCGACTCGCTGATCAGCCAATAACCGAGGACCAACTGTTGGCT
>DNHM01000083.1:0-3156 GCA_003485885.1 Acidimicrobiaceae bacterium | reverse complement strand
ATCAAGTTGTGCCAGAGCTACCGAACGCAATATGGCTGCGACTTCATCTCGGCGATGCGTACCAACCTCTACGGCCCGAACGACAATTTCGATCTTGAAACCAGCCACGTTTTACCAGCATTGATGCGCAAGTTCCACGACGCCCGGCTGCAAGGCCAACCGGCAGTCGAGGTATGGGGATCAGGCACCCCGCTTCGCGAGTTTCTTCACGTCGATGACCTGGCGAGTGCCTGCGTGTTCCTAATGGAGCACTACAGCGACGCAGAACTCGTCAATATCGGAACGGGTGTGGACTTAAGCATCCGTGAACTTGCTGAGACCATGAGAGATGTTGTTTACCCGGCAGCAGCACTGACCTTTGATGCGTCTCGACCCGATGGAACACCACGAAAACTGCTTGATGTTGGGCGCCTCACCAGTTTGGGATGGCAGTCCACAATCTCGCTTCGCGAAGGAATCGAACAGACCTACAGCTGGTTACTCGACAACCAAGACAACCTTCGCGGAAAGACGCAGCCGACGCCGTCATAAAGGCGCACCGACGGCCGTTCTAGGGCAAAATTGGGCAGCATAACCCGGGCCGCGGAGCCAACCGGGGCATTGTTCCGTAGACTTGGCACCTCATGTTCGGGCTCGTCTTCTTATTGCTGATCGTTGTTCCCGTTGTTGAGCTGTATGTGCTGTTCCAGGTTGCAGAACCTTTGGGTTGGCTCCCAACGGTCTTTCTCCTTCTGCTCATCAGTTTCGTGGGCGCATCGCTGATGAAATGGCAAACCAGCGGGGCTGTGGGTCGAATCCGCGACACGGTCGCACAGGGCAAGATGCCCTCGAAAGAACTTGCCGACGCCGCCCTGATGATCTTTGGTGGAGCATTGCTGCTGACTCCTGGTTTCTTCACTGATGCCGTGGGTCTCTCGATGTTTATTCCGCCACTTCGTGCACTTGCACGGGCAATGCTGCTGAAGCGATTCAGCGGCAAGGTATCGATCGCTGGAGCCCCTGGTGGTTTCGCGTTCGGTGCCAACTTCGGCACTCGAACCAGCTCAGCTGGCCGAGCAGGCCGCTCCTTCATTGACGTTGATGAGGTCCAAGCAGACCGCATCCCGACCACGGAATTGCCTTCTGATGAATAGCAGAATCAAGCTCATGACCAACCCGGTTGAGGAGGAGGTGGAAGAGGTAAGAGAAGAGATCGTTCCAGGCGTCGCCCGCGCTCTCAGCCCTATGGCTCGTCGTATTCTTGCGATGAATCCCGGTCCCCGTACTGGCCTCGGAACCAATACCTACATGGTCGGCATTGATGAGATCGCTGTTATCGATCCAGGTCCGAACGACCAGGGTCACCTCGATTCCATCATCGGCTGCGGCGGCGAGCTCATCCGGTGGATTCTCGTCACCAATGCCGACGAAGACCATGCTGGCGCCGTGCCTGAACTGGCTAAACAGACCGGCGCCATTGTTATGGCAATGTGCGATATCGACTGCGATGTCGTTCTGAAAGACGGCCAACAATTGGTCGGTACCGAGTTCCGCCTCACCACCAAACACCTGCCTGGCCCATCGGCCAAAAATGTTGGTTTCATGCTCGAAGAAGAACGCATGCTTATCTCGGGCGATCTCATCATTGACGGCCCCAGCGTGGGTCTTAATGCGCCGCCAGATGGCGACATGGCCGCCTACATGACATCACTTGAGTCGCTCAGGAAACTTCGGCTCAAGCGAATCGCCCCTGCGCACGGCTACGTGATCGAAGAACCTAAGACTGTTGTGCAGGAGTACATCGCACACCGTGTCGCTCGCGAGGCTGCGATCCTCGATGCGTTGGGTAGCGACACCTTGCGGGTCGAAGATGTCATCGAAGCTGTGTACGGCGAGGTCGACGAAGACATGGCCGAGCTGGCAGCGAATAATGTGCTCGCCCACCTGATCAAGCTCCGCACCGACGGCAAGGTCAAGGGTCAGAAGAACTTCACCGCCGTCTAACCACGGTTACCACTCAGCTACTCGGTAGTTACAGAATCTGGCGCACGTCCAACGTGCGCCAGATTCCATTTTCCTCGACAGTGGCCAGAGCGAGCTGTCCCCATGTGAGCCGAAGCCGTCGCAGGCCACTGCCACGCCGCTTGCTGCGCAACGCCAGCTGCACATCACAGCCGCTAAACATGACGGTGCCTGGCACCGTCATGTTTAGCAAGAGAGGGGTGGTCCTAGGCTGGGTCGGTGATCATCGAAGGTGACTACCAACGAGACGGCGCCGTGTGTGTACGTCAGGCGTTCACCGCCGAACATGTCGCTATGGCCACCGAGGCGATCGAGGCCAACCTGGCCAACCTCTCCCCCATGGCGAAACGGGCAAGCGCCGACGACGACGGTGCGTTCATCGAAGACTTCCGCTCATGGGATCGCATTCCCGCAATCGAAGCGTTCATCCGCTATTCCCCTGCCGCCGAAATCGCGGCCGAGCTCACCGGCAGTTCTACCATCCGGCTGTATCACGACCATATGTTGGTCAAGGAACCTGGCACCCGCCAACGCACACCGTGGCACCAGGATCAGCCGTACTACAACGTCGATGGCTCCCAGAACGCCAGCATGTGGTTCCCCGTCGACCCGGTCCCCCGGGCCGCAACCCTGGAGTTCATCGCTGGCTCACATCGGGGCCCGTGGTTCATGCCTCGGACCTTTCTCGATGAACAAGCCAAGTGGTTTCCTGAAGGAAGCCTGGCCGAGATGCCCGACTTTGCTGCCGACCCAGAACGGTGGCCGGTCATTGGCTGGGAGCTCGAACCGGGCGATGCCGTCTTCTTCAACATGGTGGCCGTGCACGGCTCAGCTGGCGTCGATGGCCCCCATCGCCGGCGGGTGTTGTCCGTGCGTTTCTTAGGCGACGACATGGTCCATGCACCTCGTCGATGGACCACGTCACCACCGTTTCCCGGCTTGACCGACGAACTTGCACCAGGCGCAGCCATGGACCATCCGCTGTTCCCCGTCCTCTGGGAAACGACAATCGACGAGCCCCATCCACACGAAAAGCGGCGTTCGGCGCTGCTAGTCGACGGCGGATACGTGCAACCCGATAGCTGATTCGGGGTTCAGGATCACCATCTGGAGGCCAGCCCCGAGCTGAGCAAACGACACGAGTGCCTCGAAACC
>DNHM01000459.1 GCA_003485885.1 Acidimicrobiaceae bacterium | reverse complement strand
CCGACGCTGATCGCCTATGGAACGCCTGACCAACAAGCCGAGTACCTGCCAGCAATGCTCGCTGGTGAGACCACCTGGTGTATCGGTATGTCCGAACCCGACTCAGGCTCTGATCTGGCCTCGCTCAAGACCTCCGCCGTCCGTGACGGCGACCACTTTGTGATCAATGGTCAAAAGATCTGGACCAGCTTCGGCGATCAGGCCGACTATTGCTACATGATCTGCCGCACCGATTCCGAAGGGCCTCCGCACAAAGGCATCTCTGAGATCGTGGTGCCTATGGATCTTCCGGGGATCGAGGTTCGCCCGATCCAGGACATGACAACTAACCGTCACTTCTGCGAGATCTACTTCACCGACGTGCGTGTGCCCTTAGAGAACCTGGTCGGGGTCGAAGGCGACGCCTTCAAACAGACCATGGTGCAGCTCGCTCACGAACGCGGTGGCATCGATCGCCTCGTGTCGAATCGGGCGCTCTACGACATTGCGATTGACAAGGCCGATAAGGCCGACCCGCTCGTTCGCCAAGAGATCGCCAAACTCGAGACCGACTACCGCATCGGCCGCATGCTTGTCTACCGCGAGGTCCTCAAGCAGGCGCCGGCTGGCTTCAGCGCAGCGACCAAGGTGTATTGCACCGAACACCAGACTCGTGTCGCCGAGTTCGTGTCCCGCACCCTCGGTCCAGAAGCCACGCTGTGGAATGACGTGACCCACGGCCTGACCTATGCGCCCGGCTACACAATCATGGGCGGAACCAGCAACATCATGCGCAACATCTTGGGCGAACGCGTGCTCGGCCTGCCCCGCGAACCCCGCTCCTAACGAAAAGTTACGTCCCCAGGGGAACGTAACTTTTCGGGGACAGTGCTGAAACGCGGCCACGTTGTGTCAACGCGGCTCGGGCCAGGTTCTCAAGCCGAGGCTTTGAGGGGCATCGGTCGCCGTGATCGCAACTGCCGTTGGGTTGGCGCCGAGCGCCATCTATCGCTACTACGGTGATATATCGGCTCTCTATGAAAGCCATATTCATGGCCATCTGTATGGCAACGCTCGCGATTCGCTGATTCGTCTGCTAGGTGATCGCTAGCGCTCAGGATCACCGCACTCGGTCGGGCTGCCCCCAACAATGCACCAGGATTTGTCACGGAGGGTCTGACCCCGCGTGACGTGTGAGGCGGGAGAATCAGCGGCCGAGTTCCTGCAAGGTTGTGATGGCACCTGCCTGGTCGGGTGATGCGCAGCGCACGATCACGTCGTCGACACCGAGTTCGCGAAGCTCGCCGAGACGTTCGCCAAGCTCGTTGGCAGAACCACTGAGCAGGCGTTCGAATGGCAACCCTCGGTAGCCACGCTCAGTGAGGTCGCGGGCAAGTGACTGAGTGGCTCGGGCGTCCGGTCCAAGGACGGCGTCTCGACGCAAGGCGAACCGAGAGCCACCGGCAGCCCGGTAGCGTTCGACCCCTCGACGGATTGACTCGTCGTCTTGGCCGGGTGATCCATACCAACAGTCACCAAGTCGCGCTGCCCGGTCGATGGCAACGTCGGCTGTGCCCCCAATCCACCACTCGATTGGGCCATCAGAGCGGAGGCCTACGGTTGCTTCGGCCAAGCCGAAGTAGTTGTCGGTTACTGCCTCGCCAGCGAGCAGCGCTTTAACGATGGGAATTACTGCATCGATATCTCGGCCCCGACGGGACATGTCCGCGCCAAGGTTGGTGAACTGAGCATCGCCCCAGCCGATACCTGTCTGCACGATGAACGGCACTCCGGGCGACGCCGCATGATGCATGGCCGCCAACGTGCCGATGTGTTCTGCCATGAGCAGCGGTTTCCACAACGGGGTCAGGAACAAACACCCGGCAGGGCGCCCGACCCACTCAGCGAGCAGCCGACCGAGCATCGGTGTGTTCTGCGCGTACGGCACTTTCATATCGTGGTGATCACCAATCGTCAGCGACCCCAGGCCAGCCGCATGAGCCACCTGGGCTCGTTCGATCATCAGCGATACAGCATTGGTGCGATGTGTTGATGACAACGAAACGCCAATACCCGGAAGTGTAGTGTTCATGGGCAGAACGTTAGGCGCTGCCGCCGGATCTATTAGCGTCGACATCATGAGCGAAGCAGAAGCAATTGATCCCCTCCATTTCCGCAACGTCATGGGCCAGGTTCCTACCTGTGTGACTGTCGTGACGGCAGTTGTCGAAGGTGCGCCTGTCGCCATGGTGATCGGCAGTTTCGTGTCGGTATCGCTCGAACCACCACTCGCGGGATTCTTCTGCACGGCGACCTCGGCCACCTGGGAACAGCTCCGAAGCGCGGATGTGCTCGGTGTGAACGTCCTGGGCGCCGATCAAATCGATGTCAGCAATGCCTGCATGCGCCCTCCTGCAGACCGCTTCGAAGGTCTCGACTGGTCGGTCGTCGGTGGCGCCCCCAAGTTCGCTGGCACGACCGCCTGGCTCACGCTCACCCCGAATCAGGTTATCGACGCTGGCGATCACGAGTTTGCGCTCTGCAACGTCACCCATATGGAAGTGCCAGATGAACCGAGCGAACCGGTCATCTTCTACGGGGGCGGTTACCGCACGCTCGCCCCAAAGGAATAACAGTGCCGACCGATCTGGATATTGCCGATCAAATCGTCGACACGGTTGCAGCCTGGGTAGACGCGGAGGTCGTACCCAATGCTTCGCAATTTGAACTGGCCGACGAATTCCCCGAAGCCATGGTCGAACAGATGAAAGCCTTTGGACTGTTTGGCTGCGTGATCCCCGAGCAGTACGGCGGGCTTGGTTTGGATCACATCACCTATGCCCGTCTGATCGAGGAGATCTCCCGGGGTTTCATGTCGCTCGGCGGGGTGCTCAACAGTCACCTGATCGTATGCACCATGATTCTGCGGTTCGGAACCGAAGATCAGCGCGAACGGTGGCTTCCTGATCTGTGTAGTGGTGCCGCCCGTGCCGCGTTCTCGTTGTCTGAACACGACGCTGGTTCCGACGCTCGTTCGATGACCTGTCGGGCGGTTCCCGACGGCAACGACTATGTGATCAACGGGACCAAGATGTGGGTCACCAACGGAACTCGGTCTCGGATTGTCGCGCTTATGGCCAAGACACCCGACGACAAGGTCACGTGTTTCATCATCGAGAAAGAACCAGGCGAGCAGTTCGAGAACATCTCATTTCAGAAAGTTGAGAAGCTGGGTTACCGGGGTCTTGAGACCATGGAGATGACCTATGTCGATCAGCGAGTTCCAGCTGGCAACATGCTCGGCGACGAAGCCGGCCTTGGTCGAGGACTGAACGCAGCGCTTTCTGCATTGGAGCTCGGCCGGATCAATATTGCAGCCCGTGCGGTAGGGGTTGGCAGAGCAGCGTTCGAAGCATCCATGGCCTATGCCCAGCAGCGCGAGACCTTCGGCAAGAAGATTATTGACCACCAAGTGATCGCCTTCAAGCTGGCCGACATGGCTACCAAACTCGAAGCCGCTCGTTTGATGTGCCAC
>DNHM01000032.1:4257-12071 GCA_003485885.1 Acidimicrobiaceae bacterium | reverse complement strand
CCAATCGCGTCATGGCAGCGGTGGGGGATGAAGGTGCGAGTACACAAGTGTCCGCCTGCTTGTGGCGGTGCGACCATGGTGAGCTTGGGCACGGTTGTGGCGGTGACATCGCCGAGACCCATACGTGCACCGGCGGTCAAACGGATCGCTTCGAGTTTCGTGCGTAGCATCACATTCGCTTCGAGGTCGTGGCAGCTTTCGTAGCCAGAGATACCGAGCTGGTCAGCGGCCATCACTACGACCGGCATGCCATTGTCGATCAGTGTGCAGGCAACATCTTCGATCTCGTCGACCCGGCGGCCCGTTGGTAACAAGGCGCCGGTCGAGCCCCCAGCAATGTCCTGAAACTCCAACGCGATAGCGGCCGCAGTACCAGGCACACCCGAGATGGCGGTGGTGCCGCTGTAGACGGGGGCCCCATCGATGGTGCTGAGTCGGGCAGTGGCGACCGAGTCGGTATTAAGCATCTTGATCCGAACAGCATGATCGCCGGTCGCAGGTTCGGCTTTGAAGAGGCTGCGTTCGATGGCGAAAGGAGCCACACCCGCCAGGAGATTTCCGCAGTTCTGGCGGTCGGACACGAGGGCTTCGTCCACGCTGATCTGCAAGAACAAGTAGTCGATGTCGGCATCGTTGTCAGGCGAAGGTGAAACTACGGCAACTTTTGACGTCAGCGGATGTGCCCCACCGATGCCATCGATCTGGCGTGCATCGGGGGACCCCATAATGCGCAGAAGCAGCTCATCACGTTGGCGCGGTTCTGCCGGTAAATCTGATGCCAGGAAGTACGCGCCCTTCGAGGATCCGCCGCGGAGGATCATGCACGGAACACCGTCGGTCACCGGTGCAGTCTGCCCTATGGCACCAAGAATGTCGATATCCGGGTTTAGGCGGTTCGGCCATAGAAGGTCGTACGAGCCGACTCTGACAGCGTGATGCCAGGTTCTTCGTTGTAAGCGAACACAACGAGCAGGCGGGTGGTGTCGCCCTCGACTGGAGTAACCCGGTGCAGAGCGTTTCGGCCGCGAAAGAGCACAAGCGCACCTGGGGTGAAGTGCAGCCGTTGAACCTCTTCGGTGCCATCGAGCACGGCACCCACTCTCTCGAAGGCCATGTCGCCTGCTTCGGCATCGCGCACGGCGGGGACGTACTCGAACACGCCGCCGGCAGCGGGCGCCTGGAGCAACATGGTGACGGCAAATGCTGAGTTGTCGAAGTGCCAGCCGAGTTCTCGTCCAGCATCTGCGAAATGCACATTGATCGACGACACATGATCGGCGTATGGATAGATGTGGTTGATGCCGAGCACTCCGGCCAGAAATGATCGAAACGCAGGGTCGTCGTACACCGTTCGCAGAGGCGAGCCGAACGAGATCTGGTCGTCTGCGATCAGCCCTTTGGTACTGAGGACCTGGCGGTTGAACGGGTGGTCCTTCGACAGATCAGGGTTCGGCTCGGTCAGGTACACGTTGTGGGTCGAGCCGGCGTAGAAAACATGCTCGCTCTGGGCCAACGACTCGGTGACGATCTGTTCGATGGCATCGGCCGAGAAGAACCCATCGAGCACGAGCGCTCCGTCAGCTTCGAGCTGTGCTCGGCACTGGGCGACGTAGTCGGGATCCTTGATTCGGTGGTTGGCGTTAATGATGTCGTTCATAGAGATGTCGCTCGGACCGACTGATCCTATGGCACGTTCGAATCGTGATCAGCTCTGAGGAGACCACAATTCGATTGTTGGCCGGTCTATTGGCCATTTTGTTGACAATACCGCGGCACTGAAATACGTTGCCGACGGCTGCTGGCCAGGTTGATTTGCAGCCTCGCTCGCACAAAACCTGGCAGGAGATCCTATGAAGCTCGCACTCGCCGGAGCAGGCGCCTTCGGCCGCAAACACCTCGATGCAATTGCCCTGATCGATGGGGCCGAAGTGGTGTCGGTGATCGACCGGCCTGGCGGCTCACAAGAAGCGGTGGCGAATGACTACGGCATCGCGCACTGGTCAGATGACTTGGCCGAAGCGTTGGCGCTCGACACAGTCGATGCAGTGATCTTGGCAACACCCACACAGATGCATGCCAGTCAGGCAATCGCGTGCATGGAAGCCGGCAAACATGTACTCGTCGAGATTCCGCTCGCCGACAACTTGGCCGATGCAGAAGCCGTCGTTGAGACTCAGAAACGAACCGGCAAGGTGTGTATGGTCGGCCACGTTCGTCGCTTCAACCCGTCGCACCAATGGGTGCACAACAAGATCCAGGCCGGCGAGTTCTCGATCCAACACATGGATGTACAGACCTTCTTCTTCCGTCGCACAAACACCAATGCGCTTGGCGAAGCTCGTACCTGGACCGACCATCTACTGTGGCATCACGCGGCACACACGATCGACTTGTTCGCGTACCAAACCGGCGAAGAGATCGTGGCTGCGAACATCTTGCAAGGGCCGCTGCATCCCGAACTCGGCATCGCCATGGACATGTCGATTCAGATGCAGACGTCGGGTGGTTCGTTGCTGACGCTGTCGTTGTCGTTCAACAACGACGGTCCGCTTGGAACCTTCTTCCGCTACATCGGCGACACCGGCACCTACGTCGCCAACTACGACGACCTGATCACGGGCCGAGACGAAGTGATCGACGTGTCGTATATCGACGTATCGATGAATGGCATTGAACTTGAATCACGCGAGTTCATCGCCGCAATCAACGAGGGCCGCGAACCCAAGTCATCGGTCCACCACGTGATCAGCTGTTACCGCCACCTTCATGCACTCGAACAACAGCTCCACGCGTAAGCCGTCACCGGCGAGCGGGTTGGGGGCGGTCGGCCTCTAGGACCACGAGTCGGTGCATCACCCGGAGTTGACCGGGGTAGTCATTGGATGCGTAGTGAAGTGTTGATCGGTTGTCCCACATGCCAAGAGTGCGCGGCGCCCACGTGTAGCGCATGCCGAACTCGGGTCGTTCGCAGTGGCGATAGAGGAACTCGAGCAACGGCTTGCTCTCTTCTGGTGTCATGTTTTCGAACCGCAGTGTGAAACCACCATTGACATAGAGCGACTCACGTCCCGACGGTGGATGCGTGCGCACGACCGGATGAAGTACCTCGAGTTCTGCGTCGAGATACTCGCTGCTCGCGTCGTCGTCCCGGGCCACATTCTCGGAGCGTGCGGTCTGGTCGGCGAGATCCCGTTTGTATTTCTCGGAGAAACCATGCACCGCGTTCAGACCCCGGAGCATGTCCTTCATCCCGTCGGACAACGCTTCGAACGCTGCGCACGTATTCGCAATGAGTGTGTCCCCACCGTGTGTTGGCACCTCGATGCTGTACAGGGCGTTGGCCAACGAAGGTCGGGGAAGATTGGTGAAGTCGGAGTGCCACAGATTGCCGAAGTTCACGTCATCAGTGGGCGTCTTGCGCAGCTCGTGCACCTGCGGGTAACCCGGCAAAGGCTTCAGGTATGGATGCACCAGTGGTTCACCGAACGTTTGCATGATCCGCAAAAAATCGGCAGCCTCCAGATCCTGGTCGGGAAAGAAGAGTGCATGATGTTGCGCGAACAGGTCATGTAACAGGGCCACGTCGAAAGTGGGGTCCGATAGATCAAGGCCGTGCACTTCGGCCCCGATAGCTCCAGCCAGTTCTCGCACTCGAATAGTCATGGTTTTCCGATTGTTGTCCGTTGTTGCCTTGGTCCGGTAGTTCGATCATTGACGCGATGTCACGCTAGGTGACGGTGCCGGACAATCACCTCGAGGTTGGACGTTGGATGGTCGCTCCCTTCGTATGCCAGGTGCTCGTTTGACAGCGGTGTTCTCGACCGAGTGAGCTTGGGTGCTGCCAACACAAGGAGATGCCGCTGTGTCCACGCTTCATCCTCGAGGTGTCAACCATCTCGCACTTTCCACAACCGATATGAAACGTCAGCTGACGTTCTGGTGCGACGCGTTGGGCCTGCCGCTCAAGGCGTTGTATTGGATGCATGGTGTCAAGGGCGCTTATCACGGCTTCATCGAATTGTCGCCGGATAGCTACATCGCGTTCGTGCAACACCCCAAGAACAGCGCCGAGGTTGAGTTCGGGGCGAGCCATGCCGATGGGCCTGGTGGCGAGGTCCGTGGTGGGACTATGCAACATCTCGCCATGCATGTCGACACGTTCGACGAACTGCTGACGATGCGTGATCGGTTGCGCTCAAAAGGTATCCAGGTACTTGGCCCGATCGACCATGGTTTCGTGCAGTCGATCTATTTCGAAGGCCCTGAAGGTTTGAATCTCGAAGTCGCATGCGGTTCCAATATCGATCCTGCAGCGTGGATCGATCCCGAGGTAACTGGCCTGTGCGGCATCACCACCGACGAACTTGCGGCTATGACGAACCCGGCCACCTTCGACCGGCCCGCCCACGCGGTTGCGCAGCCGACCGAGCCGCATCCTGAGAACGTTCGTGCGGCTCGCCATCCTGAACGGTACGGGCGAGTCATTGGGCTCGACGACTCGTTCGTGTGGGCGCAGCTCAGTGAAACCACACCACCGGTCCAGGTCGACTGACCGAACTAGTGATGCCGGTGATATTGGGCACGACCCTTGTGGGGATGAATACTAAGGACGGCGCAGACAGCGGTTCTGCGTCGTAGAACGGGAGACACATCACATGAATCGACTCGACGGCAAGGTTGCTCTCATTACGCCCACGTCGTGATCACTGATGTGCTCGATGCGGAAGGAGAGGTCACCGCGGAACATTTGGGTGCGGCGTGTGAGTTCCTGCACCATGACGTTGCCTCCGAGGACCAATGGGCGAGCGTGGTCGACACCATCATCGAACGTCATGGTTGCCTCGACGTGCTGGTGAACAACGCTGGCATCCAAGTGGGCCGTCCGGGGTATGACCAAGTCGGCCGCCGTCGAGCTCGCGCCGTCTGGTGTGCGGGTCAACTCGGTCCATCCGGGCATCATCGACACCAACATGCTGCAAGAGTTCGGCCAGGGCGTGCGCGATTCCATCGAGACACGAATCCCGATGGTCGTGTCGCCTCTGCCGAAGAGGTCGGCAAACTCGTGCTCTTCTTGGCATCCGACGACTCGAGCTACTGCTCCGGCCACGAATTCGTCATCGACGGTGCCATGATCGCGTAACGTCGATAACGAACCGGTGCCTGGCACCGGTTCGTTATTTGTTCGTTAGTGCTTGGTGATGTGGGCGAGGAGCGAGGTGGGGATGCGGCCCTTGCCCGATGTGGTGAGTGCTGGTTCTTCGGCAAGCTGTAACGATGTTCTCGTGACCAGGCGTTCCACAGCGATCGCCATTTCGATGCGGGCAAGTTGTGCGGCCGGGCAGGCGTGTGCGCCTTGGCCGAAGCTGAAGTTTCGTGCTCGTGGCCGGTCGATGTCGAACCGGTGTGGCTCGTCCATCACGTTGGGGTCGCGATTTGTTGCCGGCACCAAGATCAGGACCGTGTCGCCTTCGACAAAGTCGACCCCTTTGTAGTGCACGTCGTTCACCGCGGTGTGGGGGAGGACCCACGGGAGTGGCGCATATCGCATGCCCTCGTCTACCGCGGCAAGTGCCAGGGAAGGATCCTTTGCCAGTCGGTCGTACTGCTCGGGGTGGGTGAGCAGCGACAGCAGAATCAGCGGGAGCTGATCACGGGTCGTATCGACGCCTGCCGATGCCAGTTCGGTAGCGAGATACACGAGTTCTTCTTCGGTCAGACGGTCGCCGTCGACCTCGGCCTGGATGAGCTCGCTGAAGATGTCGGTGCCGAGCGAGGTCCGGCGTTCGGCCAAGAGCTCTCGCAAGTAGTCGTGCATCTTGCGGTTTGCGTCCTCGATTTCGCCGATCGGTTCGCCCGATTGCAGGGCGTCGAGCTTGCGGCCGCCAGTGCGTATCCACGCGTTGAAGTCGACCGCTTCGTCATACGGAATGCCATACATCGGCCCAAGCACTCGTCCTGGCAGTGGCTCGGCGAAGTCCCGACAAAGGTCGACGACACCGCTGTTGGGAAGCGCGTCGATCAGTTCGTCGGCGATTGCATGGATGCGGTCCTTGAGTTCGTCTTCGACGCGGTCACGCAAACCGGCGGAGACGAGGCGGCGCATACGGCTGTGTTCCTCGCCGTGCATGTTGAGCAGTTCGTGTTGTATCGCTTTGGCCAGATATGGGCTCGTCTGGTCGTCGATCTCCACGAAAGTGAAGCGGAAGTCGACGCAACGCATAACCCACGCGGCATCGGCCTGATTGAAGAAGACCCCGTCGCCATTGGCTGCACGAGCAAAGAAGTGCTGGCTCCTGAGACGGTCGAGACTGCCATGCACATCAGCAAGGAATGCTGGTGAGGCTAGATCCAAGGTTTGCTCCATTGCGTCGATCGTAGACCCACGGGTAGGCGCCCTTACTCTGATGCTTCGGGAAGGACTTCTGATGGTGACTCTCTGTGGTCCCGGCGACACTGGGGAGCATCAACGCAGCCCCATCATTCCGACGTCCCTAGCCCTTCACTGTGACCCGGCATCGTCGTTGTAACGATGTTGTGGCCTCAGGGAACGTGACTTTCAGGGTTCTGTAGTGTCATGGTTTCGCAGTGTCAGGGTTCTGTAGTGTCAGGCAATGGCAGTAGTGATGGGTGACGGCAGTAGACCTCGAGCCCAGAATCAACGAGGAACCTCATGACCACACAAGTCACGATCACTGGCACGGGAACACCGCTGGCCACCCACGACCGCGCTGGTGCTGGTGTGTTGGTTCGATATGGCGATGTGCATTTGCAGTTCGATGCTGGCCGAGCGACGGTTCCTCGGCTATTGGCCGCCGGTTCGTCGCCGGCCAAACTGTCTGCGCTTTTCCTCACGCATTACCACTCAGACCATGTTGTGGGGGTCCAGGATCTCGTGTTGTCGCACTGGACGATGGACGTGTACGACGAGGCAGCTCGGCTGCCCCTGTTGGCGCCGAACGGATCCACCATTCGATTCTGTGAGCGCATGCTCGATCTCTGGGATCACGATCTGGAGATCCGTTCGCTTCACAACCATCGGGCGCCGCATCCAAAGGTCGACATCATCGGTTTTGATGCTCCACCCAAACCGGTCGAGATCTGGTCGAGTGGTGATGTGCGCGTTCTCGCGAGCCAGGTACGCCATGAACCGGTCGAAGGTGCTGTGGGGTATCGCATCGAAACACCCGATGGGGTTGTGGCGATCAGCGGTGACACCGTCGTGTGCGACGAGGTCGCAGCCCTGGCCGACGGCGCCGATGTCGTGGTTTACGAAGCCATGCGTATGGACGTGATCGCACAACGGCCGCCAGACAAGCAGTACATCATGCATTACCACTCCGACACCCGGGAGATCGGCCGGCAGATGGCTGAGCTCAATGTGCCCACGGTGATGCTTACCCATCTGATCCCTGCGCCGGTCACCAACGCAGACAAACAAGCCTTCATCGACGAAGTCCGCGAAGGCGGCTACCGGGGAGAGATTATGGTGTGCGACGACCTCGACACGGTCACGTTGGGCGACGGGAGCTCAGTATGAGTACTTCGGTAACAATCACCGGCACCGGCTGTCCGATTCCCGATGCGGATCGAGCGGGCCCTGGCGTGCTGCTGCGGCATGACGACCTCACCATGCAGTTTGACGTTGGCCGGTCCACGGTGCAGCGACTCGCTGGCGCCGACGTATGGGTACCAGATCTGGGCGCTGTCTTCTTGACCCATTATCACAGCGACCATGTCTCCGGCCTGTACGACGTCGTACTCACACATTGGACAATGGACCGGACCGACAGCGTTCCCGCTCTGCCGGTAATCGC
>DNHM01000032.1:0-4251 GCA_003485885.1 Acidimicrobiaceae bacterium | reverse complement strand
AAAGTTTGTGGCCAGCATGCTCGACGGCTGGGAAGACGACATTGAGGTGCGCCGTGAACACGCCAGGCGCAACAGTCGGCCAGCTATAGACCTGATCGCGTTCGACGTGCCCGACGCACCAACCGAGGTATGGCGAAACGGCGACGTGGTCGTCTCAGCCATGCAGGTTCGTCATGAGCCGGTCGAAGGCGCAGTCGGGTATCGCATCGACACGCCTGATGGCTCAGTAGCTATCACGGGTGACACACGGGTGTGCGACGAGGTCGCTCAGCTCGCCGCAGGAGTCGACGTCTTGGTGTACGAGGCCATGCGATTCTCGTTCTTCGATGACCTGCCGCCTGCTCGCCGGTATGTCCGGGACTATCACGCGGACACACCGTTGATTGGCAAACAGGCTGCCGAGTTGGCCGTTCCCACACTCATCCTGACCCACCTCATCCCCGTGCCAAAGACCGAGGCGGACAAACAACTGTTCATCGACGATGTACGCAGTGGCGGCTATGAAGGCGAGATCATCGTGGCCGACGACCTACACACCACGACCCTTGGAAGCTGACGGCTAACGAACGAGCTGTCGTTCGGGAGCGATTTTGAGGACGACTCGCTCGGACTCGATCTGGGGCGCGTAATCCTTGCCCGTGTACTTCTGCGCCAGGGCATTGATGCTCGTTACTGCGGCATCACCGGTGATTGTTTCGACCACCCGGCCCCGAACTTCCGCGAACACGTAGGGGTTTTCGTTGTCCCAGATCATCACCGTGACTCGGGGATCGAGTTCGACATTCTTGAACTTGCGGCGATGTACCTCGGTGTTGATCAGGATGTGTTCGTCGTCGCAGTGAACCCACATGACCTGGGTCTGGGGTTGGCCACTGGGCATCATCGTGGTCAACGCAGCGAAGTTCTTTGCCTGGGCCAGGGCCTTTACACGATCTTTGATCATGCGCCTGAAACTAGTAGGCCTCCGGGTGATGGCATCAAAACTGCGAGCGATTGGCAAGTTCGGGACGGCTAACGTCGGCGGCAAGGACACTTCCTTCGATCGATCGGAAACTCACCATGGGACGCCACGCCATAAAGACACCACCGCACCACGCAACGTGGACTGAGTTCCTCGATGTGTGGAAGGAAGCCGACCAGCTCGAGGTCTTCGAGTCGGCGTGGAATTGGGATCACTTTTACCCATTGGCCGAACCATTCGATGGTCCAAATCTCGAAGGCTGGACCATGCTCGGCGCACTGGCCCAAGCTACGACCCGATTGCGCATTGGTGCGATGGTCAACGGCATGCATCATCGTCACCCTGCGGTCACGGCAAACATGGCAGCCACGCTCGATCACATCTCGGACGGCAGATTTGAGCTGGGTATGGGCGCTGGCTGGAACTTCCAGGAATCCGACGCTTATGGCATGCCGCTCGGCACGTTGCGTGAACGGTCGGATCGTTTCGAGGAAGGTATGGAAGTCATCGTTTCACTGCTTGGCAATCGCGAAACCAACTTCTCCGGCAGCTACTACGAATTGACCCAAGCTTGGTGCGAACCCAAACCGGTGCAAGCCAAACTACCCATCGTGATCGGGGGCAAGGGTCGGGTGCGTACGTTGCGCACGGTGGCCCGCTTCGCTGACCAATGGGACATGACGTTTCCTGAGGATCCGGCTGCATGGCTCGAACTCGATTGCGTATTGCGTGAGCACTGCGAACGAGTCGGACGTGATCAATCCGAGATCTCCCGTTCGATCCACCTCGGTTTCGATCCCGACAGCGACCCCGGAACGTTGAACGACCAAGCAGCGAGCTTCTTCGATGCCGGAGTCGACATCGTGGTCTGGTCCATGCGCGGCCCCATGGACGCCAGTCGCCTGGCACCACTCACCGCCGCACTGCGTTGACCCCGCCTCTGCCAACCCGCCTGGTGCAATCTTGGGTCGTGTTGTGGTCACTCGGTAACCACAACACAGCTCAGAATCCGACAGGTCGTCGGCTCACCCTGACTCGGGAGCACGAATTAGTGTCGACCACATGGCACGGAACGAGACGCTGAGCGAGGACGATGTAGCAGGCCAGGTGCTGGCATGGTTCACCGAGGCATGGGACCCTGATCTGTCATTGGTCGCGTGGCGGACACGTCTGGTCGATTCCGGCTGGGCGGTGCCGTCGTGGTCGTCGGACTGGTTTGGTCGAGACTTGCCGGTGTGGGCTGACCGGGTCGCCCATCACACCATTCGCAAAGCCGGAGGCGTCTCGGTGCCGCTCGGTGGTGGCATGGGTCTCGCCGCTCCCACCATGTACGACCACGGTTCCGACGACGTCAAACACAAGTTCCTCCGCCGCACCCTGACCGGCGAATTGGCATGGTGCCAGTTGTTCTCCGAACCAGTGGCCGGGTCCGACCTGGCCGGGCTCAAAACGTCGGCTGTTCGAGACGGCGACGAATGGGTCGTGAACGGTCAGAAGGTTTGGAACACCAGCGCCGACCATGCCGATATGGGCATTCTGGTCGCCCGCACCGACTGGGATGCGGTCAAACACGGCGGCCTGTCGTATTTCGTGATCGACATGCACCAACCCGGTATCGAGGTGCGACCCATCGAGCAGATGAACTACTACAACTCGTTCAACGAAGTCTTCCTGACCGATGCTCGGGTGCCAAACGAGAACATGGTTGGCGAGTTGGGCGAGGGCTGGAAGGTCGCGCGAGGCACGCTGGCCCACGAGCGCCGTTTCTCAAGTGATCGGTCCGTGTACTTCAAGCCTGAAGTCGCTGGAAGGGTGATCGACGAGGCCAAGGTCGAGGCCGCCGAGTACCTGAAGACCTATGAGTGGTATCCACAACGCATGGGTAGGGCCGATCTTGTGATTGAACGAGCCCAAGCCATGGGCAAGACAAACGATCCGGTGCTTCGCCAAGAGATGATGAAACTCATCAGCTTCCAGCGGGCATCCGAGTGGACAGCTGGCCGAGCCCGAGCGGCCCGCGCACTCGGTCGGCCACCAGGGTCCGAGGGGTCCATCGGCAAGCTGGCGGTGTCTGAGATCGCCCGCCGCTGCAACCATGTCCACAGCATGATCTCCGGCGCAACCGCGATGTTGAAGGAAACCGATGACCCTATCGATGCAGTGATCGCCGAGGTGCTGGTGTCCACCCCGGCCCAGTCGATTGCTGGCGGTACCGACGAGATTCAACACAACATCCTGGGCGAGAACATGCTCGGGCTCCCGAAGGAACCAGCAGTCGATCGGGGCATGCCATTCCGAGATGTTGGCAAAGGGAACTAACCATGACCGACACCTATGCGCTCGACGATCTCCTGCTGCCGTTTGATCGCACCGCGCTTGGTGTCCACCTGGAATATGAACGTATGGGCAACCAGCCGGTGTCTGATTTGTTGCAGGAGCGGGCCGATGCTGCTGGCATCGAGTTTGAGCATCTGGGGTTGACGCTCGGCACGGTGGTGCACAACGTTGATCTGCGGGTAGCGCCCTCGGCAGAGCTCACCAGACTGCTGCGCGACACGCTGCTCGAGCGCAAGGTGATGTTCTTTCGCGAACAGCATCTAGACCAAGACCAGCACGTTGCCTTCGCACAGCAGTTCGGTGAACTCGACGCCTTCCCGTTCGGCAAACCAGGTGCGGATCCGCATGTGCTGCACATCGAACATGGCCCACAAAGTCCAGGTCGAGAAAATGGGTGGCACACCGATGTCACGTGGATGACATGCCCTTCACTCGGATCGATCGCTCAGTGTTTGGTCGTGCCACCCTTTGGCGGTGACACGTTGTTCTCCGACAGTCATGCTGCGTATCTCGGGCTGACCGAAGAGATGCAGCAACGCATTGAACATCTCCACGGCATGAATGACTATCGCATTTTCAGCCGAGAACCATTGCCGGACTGGCCGTTTGGTGTCGATCACCCGCTAGTCCGCACCCATCCGGAGACCGGTAAACGAGCGCTCTACATACATGGTGGCTTTCTACGCCATGATTCACTTTTTAATGCCACCACCGGGGAAGCACTCGATGCTGTCGAGTCGAAGAAGACCGTGACCAAGCTGCTCGCACAGCATGGCCGGCCCGAATACACCTGCCGGTTCTCGTGGGAGCCAGGGTCGATTGCCTTCTGGGACAATCGGGCGGTGCAGCATTATGCGGCGAGTGACTACTACCCCCACGAGCGGGTGCTGCGCCGCATCACCATCAAGGGCGACCGCCCCATCTAACGGGACAGGGCGCTGCCCTAGACAATG
>DNHM01000156.1 GCA_003485885.1 Acidimicrobiaceae bacterium | reverse complement strand
GCCGACATGGGCGCCGACGTGATCGTGGTCGAACCGCCGGGAGGCAGCCCTCTTCGCAACCTCGGTCCGTTTCTCGATGACCAACCGGGGCCCGAACACAGCCTCTACTGGTGGCACTACAACACCTCGAAACGTAGCGTCGTGCTCGATCTTGAGGATCCCGAAGGTCGGGTTACATTCGAAGCTTTGGTGGCCGATGCTGGAATTCTGCTCGAAGGCGAACGCCCCGGACGCCTGGCCGAACTGGGCATCGACTATCCGGATCTCGTCGGGGTTCGGCCCGACCTCGTGCACTGTTCGGTGACGCCGTTCGGTCGTCAGGGTCCACGAAGCGACGAACATGTTACCGACCTCACCATCTTGGCGACCGGTGGTCCGGTGTGGAGCTGCGGCTACGACGACCACGAGATTCCCCCGGTGCGCGGCGGCGGCCACCAGGGTTACCAAACCGGAGGTGTGTGGGCCGTCATCTCGATTCTGACCGCGGCGATCCATCGCCGACATGCGGGAGCGGGCCAACATATCGATGTCAGCAACCACGCCGCTGTCAACGTCACGACCGAAGCCGCGACCTACAGCTGGTTGGTTGCAGGCAGCGAGGTGCAGCGCCAGACGGGTCGACACGCGGTGCACCGCCCTACGACCCCCACGCAGGTGCAGTGTGCCGATGGCAAGTACCTAAACACCGGTGTGCCGCCTCGTAGACCCGAAGAGTTCAAGGTGCTCCACCAGTGGCTGGTCGAGCTCGGGCTCGACCAGGAATTCCCGCTGGCCCCACTTCTGGAACTCGGTGGCACCTACGAGAACATCGGGATGGTCGAGATCGAGGAAGATCCAATGATCGCCGAGGTCTTCGGTGCCGGCCGTGACGCGATAGGACTGATTGCCAGCCGTCTGAGCGCCAACGACGCGTTCATCGGCTTTCAGTCCCGTGGTATTCCGGTTGGTCCAGTTAATGCTCCCGAAGATGTCATGACCGACCCCCACTTCATCGCCCGTGGATTTGTGGTCGACGTCGATCACGACGATGTGGGTCGATCGTTCCAGTATCCGGGGGCGCCGATCTCGATGACCGGCTCACCTTTCGCTGCCCCGACGCGGGCGCCGCTCGTTGGTGAGCACACCGAGGAAGTCCTCGGGCTGCTGGACCCGGAGCACCGCTGACACAATCGACCATCCGAGGCTGATTCCTAGTGAGTTAGGCACCCGTTGGGTGCTGAATCACGAGACCCCGGCAGACGATCGGATTGCGACTCCAATTTCAGCGTCCTCAGATCCTCGCCTCCTGATCCGTGGGTACAGAAGGACGAACCCGTTCGGAAGTCATACCTAGGTCACCCAGCAGGCGACACTGGGGTGTCGTGGTGCCAGGACCGCATGAACATTTGCACCTCGTTGTAGAACCGCTCGGCCGCCACAATTGTCGTCGCGCTGCTCGCATGTGGCAGCGTCCAAGGATGCACCAGATCGCTCATCTGCTCGTGGCCAACCGCGGCGAGATCGCCATTCGGGTCCTGCGGGCCGCCGCCGACCTCGGCATCCGAACCACCGCCGTCTACACCGTCGATGACGCAACCTCTCGCCACACCGCCCATGCCGACGTGGCCGTCGAACTTCCTGGCTCCGGCGTGGGTGGTTACCTAGACATCGAGGCGATCATCGCAGCAGCGACCGCCAATGGGGTCGACGCCATCCATCCCGGCTACGGCTTCCTCGCAGAGAATGCGGACTTGGCCAGAGCGTGCGCAGCCGCAGGGATCACCTTCGTCGGGCCAACCCCAGAGGTGCTCGGCCTCTTCGGTGACAAGGTCACCGCACGCCAGACTGCCGCAGCAGCCGGACTGCCCATACTCGCCGGCAGCCCAGGGCCGGCCACGGTCGACGAAGCCAGGGCCCTGCTCGAAACCCATGGGGCAATCATGTTGAAAGCGGTCGCCGGAGGCGGCGGTCGCGGCATGCGCGCGGTGCGTGCCGCCGACGAGCTCGCTCCAGCATGGGACCGTTGTGTCTCGGAAGCCACCAAGGCCTTCGGCCGAGGCGACGTCTATGTCGAGCAACTCGTGCTGCGAGCGAGACATATCGAGGTCCAGATCGTGGGCGACGGCAGCGCCGTCACCCACCTCGGCGAGCGTGACTGCAGCGTGCAGCGACGCAACCAGAAGGTCGTCGAAATTGCGCCTGCGCCCAACCTGCCCTCCGAGGTCCGTGACCAGATCTGCGCTGCAGCGGTCGAGCTCGGCCGATCGGTTTCCTACTCGAGCGTGGGCACCGTCGAGTTCCTTGTCAACGCCGACGACCCTGCGCAGTTCTGGTTTATCGAGACCAACGCCCGCATCCAAGTCGAGCACACCATCACCGAAGAAGTCAGCGGTATCGATGTTGTGGCCACGCAACTCCGCCTTGCACAGGGTGCAACGCTGGCGGATCTCGATCTCACCGAACCGCCCGCCATTCGGGGCTGGGCGATCCAGGCTCGTATCAACGCCGAAACGATCGAGCCGAGCGGTCTGACGAAACCAAGTAGCGGCACCATCGACGTGATCGAACTTGCGGCAGGCCCGGGTGTGCGCGTGGACTCTGCCGGATATGCGGGCCTGGCAATCAATGCGAACTTCGACTCGCTGCTGGCCAAGCTCATTGTGCATCGGCCCAGGGGCACGTTCGCAGAAGCCGCCGCAAAGCTCAGCTCTGCACTGGCCGAGTGCCGCATCGAGGGCGTGGCCACCAACCTCGGCTTCCTCCGCAACATCGTCGATCACCAGATGTTCGCCTCGGCCACCACCGGCTTTGTCGAAGAACAGTTGGCGGAGCTCACTGCCACACCTGTTGGACCGATGCGCCACGTCGTCGCCTCCCGAACGCCAACCGCATCCCACGAGCAGGCCGGTGCCCGACTGGACAGCACCGATCCG
>DNHM01000221.1 GCA_003485885.1 Acidimicrobiaceae bacterium | reverse complement strand
GCGATAACGGTTTGGCCGGCGGCGAAATTAGTGTGTAGTGATGAGCGATCAAGAACGTTACGGCGTGGCCATTATTGGACTCGGCACTATTGGCCGGCGATACATCGAAGTGTTCAACAATCACGACGGCTTCGAACTGGTCGGCGGCTTCGACGTCGGCGAGCAAGCTCGGACCGCTGCGGCAGCGGACTTCGGCATGCGGGTCACTGCGTCGGCCGAAGAACTCATCACCGACCCCAACGTGCATGTGGTCTACATCGCCACTCCCCCGCTGTACCACGAGGTCTATGTGGATCAGGTCCAAGCTGCCGGTAAAGCGATCTTCTGCGAGAAGCCGCTTGGCGTCGACAACGGCGACACCCAGGCCATGGTCGAACGGGTTGAGTCAGCGGGTGCACCTGCGGCCGTGAACTTTGTATTCGGCGCGGCACCGAGTGCCGTAGAGATGATCAAACAGGTAAAGAGCGGCGCGTGTGGCACCGTGCTCGGCGCAGACTTGCGGGTGCACTTCTGCCGGTGGCCACGCGATTGGCAGGCAGGTGCTGGCTGGCTCCGAGATCGGGACCAGGGCGGCTGGGTCCGCGAAGTTGTTTCGCACTACGTGTTTCTCATCCACCGATTGTTCGGACAGGCAACGATCGAGCAGGTCCACGTTGGTTTCCCTGACGACGGAACCTCTGAGCAGAGTCTTATGGCCGTACTAACAGCGAACGGCGTCACCGTGCGCCTGGTGGGCACCAGCGACGCAGCTGGCGCCGACGAGGTCCAGTTCACCGTCCGAGGAAGTGAACGATCGTTCCGGCTCACCAACTGGTACCAGCTCACCGGAGCGACCAGCGATGGTCCGTGGGAGCCGTTGTTGTCTGACGAGGCGGTTGCTCCTCCTGCGGCCTACGCAGCCCAGCTCGGCCAAGTTGCGGCACTGGCCGACGACAACCCCAATTCACTCGCCACCTTCGCCGAAGCGTATGCGGTCCAGGAGCTCGTGGAATCGCTCCTTGAGCAAGGAGCGCACTGATGGACGTGCGGTCGCTGATGCGACGATCTGCGACGTTTCACGCGGATCAGCTCGCGGTCATCGAAGGCGACACCCGACTGACGTATCGCCAAGCATGGACCCGAGGGCTTCGTATGGCCAACGCGCTGCAGGCACTTGGCCTGGAGCCCGGCGACCGGGTCGCAGTGCTCGAAGACAATACATTTGAGTCAGTCGACTTCTTCTGCGGCGCTGCCGCCGCAAACCTGGTGCGGGTTCCGCTCTATCCACGCAACAGCCGTGAAGCCCATCGCCACATGCTTGCCCACACAGGCTGTCGGGCTGTGGTGGTCAGCCAGAGCCATGCCGAAGCGCTTGCCGGCATCGATGCCGAGGTCGACAGCCTGGAACACATCATCGTACGAGGCGACGACTACGAGGAGTGGCTGGCCGGTTTCCCTGATACCGATCCTGATCCCGTCGTGAACGAAGACGACTACTTCATTATCCGGCACACGGGTGGCACCACCGGCCCGTCGAAGGGGGTTGCCTACACACACAAGACATGGCTCGACGCAGGTCGCGACTGGTTCTTTGCCTTCCCTCCGGTGCAAAAGGGCGACGTATGCCAACATGCCGGACCTATCTCCCACGGATCCGGTTACTTCTTCACCCCGATGTGGCTCTGCGGCGGCGTGAACCTGTTGATCAAGACATTCGAGCCAGCCGAAGTCGTGGAGACGATGGAACGTGAGCAGGTCGCCTATGGCTTCCTTGTTCCCACCATGCTCAATGCAATCGCCCGCGACGAGACAGCAGCCCAGCGTGACTGGAGCAAGCTCAAGGTGTTACAGATCGGCGGATCACCCATAGCCGACGACACCGCGCTGCTGGCCCGCGAGGTCTTTGGTGATGTCCTGTTCCAGGGGTACGGGCAGACCGAGGCCGTGCCGATCACCATGATGGGACCCACCGAGTGGTTCAGCGAAGTCGAAGGATCAAACCCCCTTCGTTCGGCTGGGCGACCGTTGCCTTTTGGTGACCTTGCCATTCTGGATCCAGATACACAACAGGAGCTGCCAATCGGCGGCGAAGGCGAGATCGCCATTCGCTGCGACGGCCAGATGCTCGGTTTCTGGGAGAACGAGGCCGCTACGGCCGAACGGATGCACAACGGCTGGGTGCTCTCGGGTGATATTGGCAAACTCGATGCCAACGGGTATCTCTACGTGCTCGACCGCAAAGATGACATGATCATCAGCGGCGGCTTCAACATTTGGCCGGCCGAACTTGAGAACGTTCTGTGTGATCATCCCGACGTGATCGAGGCTGCCGTCTTCGGTGTACCAAGTGAACGGTGGGGTGAGAGCCCCTACGGCGTGGCCATGGTCGCCCCGGGGGCGCACGTGACCGGTGATGAACTGGTGCAGCTCTGCGCCGACCGCCTCGGTTCCTACAAGAAACCCACAGCCATCGAGCTCACGACTGAACCGCTGCCGAAGTCACCGGTTGGCAAACTTGCTCGCAAGGAACTCCGAGAGCCTCACTGGCGTGGTCACGACCGTCGGGTTGCAGGTAACTAACCGTGTTTAACCTCGTTGTCGGTTGGATGTTCATGGTTGGCTTCTATGTCGTGTACGTGCGCGGCTACGAGACCCCCGACCCGGTTCGAGCCGCACGGTTTGGCTACCGCAAGAAGGTAGGCGGCCGCCTCGGTCTTCTACCGCCGTCGCGGGAGCCGGTCGGGATCCTGCTGTGGGTCGTGACCGCACTTGGTTTCCTTGCAGCCATTG
>DNHM01000424.1 GCA_003485885.1 Acidimicrobiaceae bacterium | reverse complement strand
GCCAGCCGCTCACTATGCGGCTGACCGGACGACCTCAGAAGTCACTCATCTAGCTGGACGATCGACGTGGTTACGCCCCGTCGTCACCCATGTCCATGTCCATCTCGATTGGAGTACCGGCAGTGTTTCGCCAGTTGCTCGGATCGATTGGGTTGATTGTCGGGTCGAAGGTCTCATCAGCCTCGACGATGATTGCTGTCACCATGCCGAACATCCCTTCGTCTCGTTCAACATGGCTCAGAATGTGGCAGTGCCAGACCCATACGCCAGCATCATCGGCCCGGAACAAGACGGTGTAGCGCTCGCCTGGAGCGATGTTCAGCGTGTCGACCCAATATGGCTGGTCAAGCGGGATGCCGTCCTTGGCGTACACGAGTTGTGGGAACTGATGCAGGTGCATCGGGTGAATCTGAAGACCCTCGTTGTAGTAGGTGATACTTGCCCATTCACCCTGCTTCATCGACAGCGGCTCGGTGGCGGGGAAACTCTTGCCGTTGAGACTGAGGCCAATCGTGCCTGCATCGTTCAGAATCATTGGTTCGTCGAGGGCGAGCTCAAGGTCAGCCGGAATGGTTGCCCCGCTGAACGTCTGGCCGTAGGGGATCGGGTTGTCACCGATCGTGATCGCGCCAAACATTCCATTGATGACCTGTATTTGCGCGTGGTTATGCGCGTGATACATGCCGATCGCGTCATCGCTGGCAACGAACTCATAGGTGAAGGTCTCACCCGGCTTGATCAGGTCCTGGGTATAGGGAGCAACACCATCCTGGTCATTGGGCGTATGCACGCCGTGCCAGTGGATGTCGGTACCCAAGGGCAAGTTGTTGAGGAGTCTGACTTGGACCTTGTCGTTTCGGTCGAGCTTGATCTGGGGCGCAGGTACGACCTCGTTGTAGGTCCATGCTTCGACAAACCTGCCCGGCTCGACCTCCCAGTCAACGATCGAGGAGACGAGGTCGGCGACCTTGGTGCCGTCAGCAAGCACTTCGGTCGGCTCCAGAATTGGGTTGCCCTTGCCCTCAGTCTCGGCAGGAAAGGCCAGCATGGAGTTCATCATTGCTTCGTCCATCGCGGTGTATTCCTCGGCTGTCATCTCACCGCCGTGGTGCATTCCTGATGCGGCAACTTTGGCTCCGGCCTCGACCACCGTGAGCTCGGCAACCATGCCGGAACCCTCGTGTCCAGGAATGTCACAGAACATTTCGTAGACGCCTGGCTCGACGTTGCCAAGGTTGAGGGTCGCGGTTCCCGTCGGGCCAAAGTCGTTTGTCATGAGCCCGAGTTCGCGGACTCCGACGTTGTGTGCCATGGAGCCGGTATTCCTGACGTTCAGAATGATCTCACCAGCGGGTGCTGTCAGCTGACCGTCGATCCTGAATTCGCTGAGTTCAATTTCCAGCGTTGTTGGTTGATTGAAGGGTTCGGTTTCACGTGAAAAGAGCACAGCGCCGACGACGATGGCGGCTACGCAAAATGCAGCCAGGACGATTCCGCCAAGCACGAACGCAACCAAAGCACGCTTCTGCCTATGTGCTTCGGATTCCGAAACGTAATCAATCGAATGCTGACGCGGCCTCGCTACGGTCGCGTCAGTATGGTCAGTAAGGGTCACATCTTCTCCTAGTTAGCTGGGGGCATCCTGTCCCCGGGTGAAGGAACTCAGCAGGGCACAAAGTCCTTTCATTGTCTGGTATCTCAGCAGCGAAGTGCGGAGACGAGTTTGGGCGGGGCGCGGGTTGCTGCCAGGCTGGGGCATATGACCAGACGTGTTGGAATGACCGTGCCTCTCGATGGGCCTCTGCATACGCAGAAAGATGCGATTCAGCGACTTGAAGGCCTGGGGTACACCGACCTGTGGACCGCCGAAGCCATGGGCCACGATGCCTTCACGCCACTCGTGCTTGCGTCACAGTGGGCACCGTCGATGCGTTTGGGCACAGCGATCATCCCCGCGTATACCCGGGGCCCGGCGCTGATGGCATCGACCGTTGCGTCTATGGTCGACGCAGCGCCTGGACGGTTCGTTCTTGGTGTTGGTAGTTCGTCAAATGTGATCGTCGAGAACTGGAACGGCATTCCGTTCGACGAGCCGTACAAACGGGTGCGAGACACGGTGGAGTTCCTGCGGGTTGCGTTGACCGGCGAGAAAGTGACCAACGATTACGACACGTTCAGTGTCAAAGGTTTCCGGCTCGGGGTCCGCTTGCAGGAGCAGCCGCCCATCATGATCGCTGCGCTTCGCGAAGGTATGCTCCGCCTGGCCGGGCGTATGGGCGACGGCGCCATCATCAACTGGTTGTCCGCTGAAGATGTCGCCAAGGTCACTGCGATCGTGAACGAAGCAGCCGAAGGTGCACCGCGCGAAATGGTTGCTCGTCTCTTTGTGGCCCCAACCGAGGACCGGGCCGGAGTTCTCGAACAGGGTCGACGCGCGATCGCCGCCTACCTGAACGTACCGGTCTACAAAGCTTTTCATGAGTGGATGGGACGCACCGATGCGATGGAAGAGAGCTGGGGATTGTGGGCCCAGGGCGACCGCAAGGGCGCACTCGAAGCCATTCCCGAGTCGGTCGTCGACGAACTGATTATCAGCGGTTCGGTCGACGAATGTCGTGCCCACCTCGATCGTTTCTTCGACAATGGAGTCACTACCGCAGCGTTGTCGATCATGCCGTTTCCTGGTGTTGATGTGCACGCTGCCATCGAAGGGCTTGCGCCGGCGTCATGACGCGAGACATAACGCACAAGCGATTCTGGGTTATGGTGGATTTGTGACTGAAACCCGCGAAATGTCGGTTGTTGATCAGGCCCTTGCGGTCATCGATGGCGAGCTGTTACACCTGGCTGCACGCGACATGGTGACCGCCAGCGACGTGACCAATCTGTTGCTTGACCTACGTGTCTTGTTGGCCCCAGCAGCGGCTCCGGTGAGCCCAGAGCCGCTTCCGGCATAAGGCAAGTCACACGTACCTGGAACGTGTTGCAGGTGGTTAACGAAGCGGTGCTAACCGTTTGACCACGCCCGCCAAGACCGCGCCTACAGCAACGCCACCGGCGATATCAGAGGCGTGGTGAATACGCACATGAATTCGGCTGGTCGCAACCAGGGCAGCCGCAGCCCCATAGAGCGGTCCGAAACGACTCTTGTCGGCGAGTAATAACGCTGCCATGGTTGCTGAGCTTGCATGTCCGCTGGGGAAACTACTCGTACGCGGAATTCGTAATCGAAGCGGACGGTCAGAGATGGCAATCGGACGAGACCGATTGAACAGCGACTTCACCACACCATTTACCAGACCCGATTCAACCGCGAGTGCAACAACAACCCGGAGTGCGGCAGGTTCGGCCCGCAGCGATGCTGCCGCTCGTCCTGTCGCCAGCAAGTGCCACAACAGGCTGTGATCGCCAAGTTCTGATGCTGCATAGAACAACCGGTCGAAGGTCGGATTGCCTCGTAACTGATCAAACCACTCGTCGACTCGGTCATCCCAAGCATCGACGGTGGCCAGTAGCGAACCTGTGTCTGTCACGCCCTAAGCCTAGAGCCGAGAGTCACAGCCAGTGGCTGCAGCTGCTGCAGCAGTACGAGGGTGCCGGCGGTGTGTGCAGAGGGCTACCGCCCAGTGCCAGCTAGCAGCTCGTCTGGCGCCAGCAATGTGACCAGTGGCTCCCCGTGGTTCCTAGCCCGTTGGGCTGCACGATGGCAGTGCCTGCCCCGTACGCTCGCATTTGTGACCAGGTCAGTCATCATCGTCGGCGCCGGACCCGCAGGTACAGCGGCTGCAATCGAACTTCGACGCGCCGGTGCGACCGTGACCATGATCGACAAGGCCACCTTCCCACGCGACAAATGTTGTGGCGACGGCCTGACATCGGG
>DNHM01000001.1 GCA_003485885.1 Acidimicrobiaceae bacterium | reverse complement strand
GGCCATCTCAGCGAGGACATCGACGGCGACGGCCGCATCCTGCAGATGCGCATCGCTGACCCCGACGGCCAGTGGATGCCGCACCCCGACGATGCCCGACTGCTCATTCCGGTGCTGCCGCAAGGACCGCCCGCGGGCACACCCCGATACCGGGTGCTGGCCGAAGGCACGATCGAGAGCTACGACGGCTTCACTGTGCCCAAGCCTCGGCCGCCCGAGGGTTTGGACATGAACCGCAATTATCCAGCTGGTTGGGGAACGACGGTGCCAGGATCTGGCGATCATCCGCTCTCTGAACCTGAGATCGACGCACTCGTGCGTGCGCTCATGGCTCGGCCTAACGTGTGTGGCTTTAACGCGTTCCACACGTCCGGAGGTGTGCTCCTTCGACCATCATCGACCGCCGCTGACGCCACGCTGCCGCCAAATGACGTGTGGGTGTGGAAGCAGTTCGCAGAGACTGGCACTGCGCTCACTGGTTACCCAGGGCACTCGGTGTACGAGGACTTCACCTGGGACTATTCCGAAACAATGAGTGGGGCTTCTGACGACTGGGCGTATGAACACCTGGGTGTGTTTGGCTGGACGACCGAGTTCTGGGACATCGTGCATGCCGCTACCGGCACCAAGGTGTCGACCAAGTCGTGGTACATCGGGGCTACCGACGAACAGTCGTTGGCAGTGCTCCAGTGGCTCGACGAGCAAGAGCGGTCTCATCCATCCAGCGGGGATCAGAACACCATGGGGTTCGTCGACTGGTACGACTTCGACCATCCTCAACTTGGCATGGTTGAGCTCGGTGGTTGGAATGGCCTGTACTCATGGACCAACCCGCCGCTGCACCTGTTGAGGGAGGAGGTCGACTCCCATTGCGAGTTCGCGGTGCATCAAGCGTTGGCCGCACCTTGCATCGAGATCAAACACACGTCGGTCGAAGCACTGGGCCAAGACACGTGGCGTGTCACGGTCGGCGTGGCCAATACCGGCTGGTTGCCCACCTATGTCACTGAGAAGGCCAAGAAGGACAACATCGTCCGTTCGGCAGCTGTCGAACTTGCTGGCGGTGACGTGATCGACGGTCCGGCCCGGCGCGAGATCGGTCAACTCGCAGGATCGATGTCGGCCCGTTTCAACCAAGGCGACGGTGGTTCTCCCGAGCGAGCCCTCGCGGCATGGACCGTGCGTGCCACGCGCGGCACCGAACTTCGCATAACTGCCAGCCACCAACGCGCTGGCACCAAGACGGCCACACTCATCTTGGATTAGTGCAGCTGGACCGTGCTGCTGTCGGCAATCGATAGAGCGCCGGGCACATCAATCACTGTTGGGATATCGAGCTCGCGTGCCAGTACTGCAGCAGGGGACAACCCGCCGCCATCGAATATTTGCATCGGGGTGCCTGAGCGAGTGAGCTAGCACGGTGACATCGCAGTATTCGTACCTCCGTAAGCCCAGTATCTTCCGTAAGCCCAGCATCTTCTGCACCGGCTCGATTGGCCTGGTAACCGCGGCCCCGGCCGCGCCAGTGGTTGTTCGGACGTTGACCAGGTGAGCATCGATGCGACGGTAAGCCGGCCGATGTGGGAAGCGGTTGAGCGCTTTCATGGACTCACCTACATCGCTCCAGAGCCACGGGAGGAAGGTTCGGCTGCCGGGCTGAAAGGGTTCTGGATGAACTACTTCGCTACCCGCATAGCTCCGGTAGGACCGGTCAGTGCCCAGGTCGTGGAGTCCACCTTCTTCTACTACGCACCTGATCGGGTGCACCGGGCTATTCCCGATGCGTGGACTTTTGCAACGCCGTCCGACATCATCGAAGCCCGGTACCGAGGCATGGATCGCTCGTTGCGCGCCACGTATGAAGATGTCTCAGCTCCGGCCTTCGTCGAAGCTGCTGAACTGGTGCGGCTTGCCACCCGAGGCTGCGACCCGATCGGTCGCCTCTTGTACACAGGATGGGCCTCGCTCGACTGGCCGAGTGACCCACACCTTGCGCTTTGGCATGGCTGCACACTGTTGCGCGAGTACCGAAGCGGCAACCATCTCATCGCCGTGTGTGCCGAAGGCCTCGACGGCATCGAGTCGATCGTCTCCCATGTCGCGGTGGGCGGTGCACCCCGTGAATGGATTCGCGACGAAGCAGGTTGGAGTGAGGCCGAGGAAGCAGCGGCCGTGAGCCGACTGCAGTCTCGGGGCTGGCTTGATGCCAACGGCACTGCCACCGACGCGTGCCACCAGGGGCGTGCCCGGGTCGAAGCAATGACCGACAAACTCGACTTCCCGGTATGGCAGAAGCTCGGTGAACAACGCGGCCGCCGCCTCTTTAATCTGCTGTCTGACCTTGCTGTCTTGTTGCCACCGGATGACCAGCTGGACTGGGAACAGATCTACGACGCTGGTTAGAGCGGCAACATCGGGCAACTCATCGTCACGGCTGGACCACCAGGTTGCCACTGAGCGGCTAGAACAGTGACATGACCACGCTCACCGCATCAGACGGCCACACGCTCGACGCCTACGAAGTCCACCCCGACGGAGCAACCGCTTCGATGGTAGTAATCCAAGAGATCTTCGGCGTGAATGCACATATTCGTTCGGTCGCCGACGGCTACGCCGCCCAGGGGTACCACGTGATCGCTCCTGCCATGTTCGACCGGGTCGAGCGTGGTGTTGAGCTTGGCTACGACGCCGACGGCATCGAGGCAGGTCGAGGGTTCGCTGGTCAGCTCGATATCGAGCAGTCCATGCTCGATGTCGCGGCAGCAATTGAACACGTTGCGGCCACAGGTCCAGTCGGCATCGTTGGGTATTGCTACGGCGGAACCATCGCGTGGCTCGCGGCGAACGCCACACCGGTTGCGGCAGCGGTTGGTTACTACGGCGGCGGTATTCATGGCGGTCGGGACAAGGCCCCCGCAGTGCCGGTGATGTTGCACTTCGGTGCGCTTGATGCCCACATCCCACTCGACGGCGTGCACGAGGTTGCGGCCATGTACCCCGATGTGCAGGTCCATGTCTA